>JAVBMJ010000054.1:0-23293 GCA_031552535.1 Rikenellaceae bacterium | reverse complement strand
AAAATAGTTGCGAATTATTTTCAGGGCTATTTTAGGCGAAAATCGAGGAGCATAGTGGTACTATATGACGGGATTTTCGCCTAAAAGAGACCAAAAATAAACGATAAATACTTTCGGTAATGTGGCCAAAAACAGCTGATTTTTGACTGGCTGATACTCACAAGAAAATAATCTGAGCCATTCTGAGTTCAGATTATTTTTTATGGTGTCACCATCCTGCGTCAGATGAAACGTATTTCGGCTAATCGTTGCAGAAATATCGTAAGTTACAGCCAATTAATTATAATAATTTGACTCGCCAACCGCTTTTGTCCTTTATCTCTTTTTAAGTAATGCTCAACAATTATTGGGATATTCCAGGGAGCATTATTTTTGGTTTTTTCATCAGTCACTTGGCCCGCCAAGCTCCTTTTCCAAGAATCAAAATCCATCTCGAAATAAGTCTTAAATAATATCGCAATAATTATTTCACATTACTTAAATTTAAACTGTTTCCCAGCCCACCTTTACGGCATGTCCCGACGCGGCACTTTCGAATGCCGCCTCCAGGAGCCGGACCAGGTTCAACATCTGGTGATGAGTGACTTGAGGCTCGGCGCCATTGCGAAGACAGGCATGGATATTATCGTAAAACAACGCATAGTTCCCCGCCGTCATGGGATATTTACGGCGTCCGGCAGCGGAGTTCACAACACCCCACTCGTTTTCGGCGACCAGCCCCCAGCCCTCGCTTCCGGGCCTGGCACCTCCTCTGAGAGCTTCTTCCTGAGGATCCAGACCGTAAGTGACGAACGACCCGGCCGTACCATGCACCGCAAAACGCGGCCCCGCCTCACGCATCAGATAGCCGGCCTTTAGATTCACCCGCATACGGGGATAGAACAGCACGATATTGAAATAGTCGTCCACAGCACCGCCATCGCGTAATACGGCAATGTCAGCCCAGACTTTCTCGGGCATTCCGAACAGCACCAACGCCTGGTCGAGGCTGTGCGAACCGAGATTGTAAGTCATCCCCACACGGCGGTCGGCACGCTCTTTCCAACTCCCCTCCTCTATATGGTTCCGATAGCGCTGGAAAGAGGCGTTAAACTCGACAATCCTTCCCAACTCTCCCGACCGGACCACCGACGCCAAGGTCATGAAGTCGCCGTCGAAACGCCGGTTCTGGTAAACCGTGAGCAGAAGCCCCCGTTCACTTGCCAGCGCAACCAGCTCTTCGGCCCGTGCGACAGAGAAAACAAACGGTTTCTCCACCACTACATGTTTTCCTGCCATAAGGGCCGCCCTGCAGTATTGATAATGTGTCGGGTCGGGAGTGTTGACAACCACCAGTTCTATCTCATTTACAGATATCAACTCTTCGAATGAGCGTATTATAACCGCCTCGGGATAACGTTCCCGTGCCAGGTTTTTGCTTCGCTCGACGATTGCAGTGAGTTCAAACCCCGGATGCACATCTATAAAAGGCGCGTGGAACGCGCTTCCCGACAATCCATAGGAAGCTATCCCTGTTTTTATTTTTACCATAAACTGCAGTATTTTTTGCAATGTAACAATAAAACGGTTGATTTCAAACGGTGAAACACTGGTTTATTTTATATTCATCAATATCGGGTCCGGGATTATGCATAAGTGTAGTGCTCATTACGTCTCCCTGAGTGCGGAGTCCCATGAGCGTAAAGCGGGATTGCCAACCGCTCTATCGGCAGGTCCCGGCTCTGATGCTCCGGTGCGCCCACCGGGTCGAACTCGAACCCGCATCTTTACAGACGTTCAACCAGCGAAGTAATTCCCGCCTGCGGAACTTGTTTTACAGATCAATTGGCTTTGATGTTCAGTAATGGCTTGATGGTGTCGAGTATTGTGCAGGTATCTGTTATGGCATTCATAATAATATCCTTATCTTTATATGCCATTGGCGACTCGTCCAGGGTCGATTTGCAGACCGAGGTCGAATAGATCCCCTCCATCTCTTTGCTGAACTCATCCATGCTGAGCAGTTTCTTGGCCTGGTTACGGGCTAATATGCGTCCCGCGCCGTGAGGAGCCGAGCAATTCCAGTCCACATTGCTTTTCCCTTCGCAGATCAGTATCCCGTCGCGCATGTTGAACGGGATGATCATCTTCTCGCCTTCATAAGCCCGGATCGCCCCCTTACGGATTATCCAGTCCTGCGTATCGATGAAATTGTGCATCGACTGGATCGTTTCCACGGGCTCACAGCCATTCCGGATCGCGGCGAAAATCGATTCGGACATCACGCGGTGGTTAAATTCGGCGTAGGTCTGCGCTATGATCATATCGACAAGATACTGGTACATATCGTCGCCCTGCAGCAAATATTGCCGGCCGCCCGCTTTGTGCTTGTCGTTCAATTCCTTGATTCTCGCCTTGATGCCGGACCTGGGCTGCGTGTGCTCGACAATATGGTTCAACTCTTCATGATATTCTTGGGGCAATGTTTTATTGCCTCCCATTTTCTGTGCGTGGTGTTTGCAGACTTTCAACCCGAAATGGCGCGAACCAGAGTGGATTGTCAGGAAGTGCGACCCGTCGGCAACCGATTCGCCGATCTCGATAAAATGATTGCCGCCCCCGAGCGTACCCGCCGAAAGGTAGAACACATCTTCCCCCATGCCTATTTTCTTACACAGGTTAGTGATATACTCCTTGTCCGCGGTTATGGCCTCTTTCGTTTCTCCAAACCGTTTTGTCCATTCGGCGTTAAATATGGCGAGCTTCCGGTTCACCTTATCCAGATAAGGCGCAACCCACCAATCCCTGAACCAACCATTTCTCTTGATCTCATGTCCCATCGGGACCGCCCTGCGTATCTGGCTGTCGATTTTCGGGAAGTCGGTGGCATCAAACCTTTTGGCAAGTTTGTGGGTGGTTACCGAGCAGCCGATATCGACCCCGATATGGTTAGGGTTCAGCATGGCAGTAACGGGCATCGTAAAACCGATAACGATATCCACGCCGGCATGGGTGTCCGGCATGATCCTTACGGGTACGCCCATCGACATTTCATTGTCGAGTATGCCCTGGATGAGCGATATTGCCTCGCTTTCCACCTCGTCGATAAAGATCTTACAGTCTTTATTGTATTTCCCTTTCAGTTCGATCATAGCATTTCAAATTAAAAACAAGGCGACAGGCGAACAGGGACAAAGGCGTCTGCTCTATCCCCTGAGCTACATCCGGGCTGGGCCCGAATGGGAGGAATAGAACCTCCGATATCATATTCCGAAGTAACCCTATTCTACGGCACTTGTTTTATTTCATGATACAAAGGTATGCACTGGGTGCGCAGTGTTTTTGCGCACCCGGCGCATGGAGTGAAAATATTTACAATTCGACCGATTTTATTTCCGCCAAAGCGTCGCCACCTTTGTCGATAGCTGAAATAACATCGAAGATCTTATCCGACCAACCGGCGATCAGGTGAACGTCGTTGTCCATGATGTTCAACGGCATGTTACCGTAACCCGCCAGGTCGAAGAGGTAGAGTTTGCTCTGGGGATATAATTTCTTGTATTCTCCCCAAAGACCCATGATGTGCGCATCATTGTTGTCGGAATTCCACAACTGACAGTCCGTAAATATTATAACCTTATCGATTTGCGTTTTACGCTTGATAAGGTCTTTTATTATCAGGAAGCCGTTCGTGGAATATCCCACCTCGCCTTCACATTGATAGAATGTATCGGCATTGGCCAGGATGCTTCTCGAGGGAACATTGATCACTTTCCAGGTATCACCGAACATACCCGTTACGGCACTCCGGCAGCGCGACCGGAGCAACATCCCCAGCATCAATCCTATGTCGTACAACAGCACTTTACTTTTAGCCGACACCGGCTGCTGCATCGAGCCCGAAACGTCGCAGGCGATCAGCACACTTGTGTCCTCGTCAAAGCCGCTGATGTTTTGTGAAGATGCCGTTACGGCCGTTTCAAGAGCGTCCATTACCTGGCCCGCGTATTTCGATTTATGATTCGAAATTTCGCGATATGCAGCCAGAAAACGGAAGGGTAATTGCTTTGAGCGTAACACACCCTGTTCGGACGAAATCTGTTGGCATATGGCTTTGATATGATCCTTTGACACTTCAGCCTCCAGAATGTTGCGCAGGTTGCGCATCAGGGCCATGTAGCCCACTTTGCCGCTTTCGATCAACTCTTCCCACTTTGCCCGTACGGCGTTCCTGCGCTCTTTGTCTGAAACGAATTTCGTCTGGCCCAATGCCGAGAGTTCGGTTTCCCAGGTGTAAGGCGTGGTCAGGGCGTCGGCAACGATCTTGTCGAACACTGCCTGTTGCGCTTTATCTTTGGCTTTGGGGTGGACAAGGAACAGCGCGTCGCGTAACTTGATTTCCGCATCACGGTTATATTTAGCGAACTGATATTCGTCGAAACGGTTGAAAGCCTCCTGCAGCCCGTTCTGGATTTGCTTCGAAAGCCGGTTCAGTTTCTTGGTATCCTTACGAGCGTTGGCCAACTGATAGTAAGCCAGCAGTTCGGTGATCTCATCGGCGCGCATAACTACACGAGACACCAGTCGCCCCACAGTCGAGTCTCCGCTGTGGACTTTCGACAACTCGACCGCCAGCACCAGCGGAATCGAGCGCAGGTTCATCTTATCACGCGCATACACCGCCAGCTTCGCTATGAATACCGGATCGCATTTTGCGACCAATTGCCTCAGCCTCTCGATACGGGTATCATTCTTTTCGTAAAAAGTGTTGCTCAGAGATGAGGTTACTACCAACGAATACAATTCCCACTGCGGCGAGAGTTTGTACGCCTGCGCCGACTCATAGTTGAGCACTTTGCCGACCCCTTTGGTTGTCAGATTGAATTTCATGATCTGTGTCATTTTGTTTGACATTGCAAATATTCAAATACATGTGCGCAATGTTTTTGCGTAGCGAAGATTATTTTATAAATTTGAGCGAAATCCCTGAAGCAGATATCTATGCCCATAAACAAAAATGCCCTCGTCCGCTATAAAACAATCGACACCTGTCTGCGCAACCGCTACCGCCGATGGACGCTCAAAGACCTGATCGACGCCTGTTCCGACGCCTTATATGAATATGAAGGTATTGATAAGGGTATCAGCCGGCGAACCATCCAGATGGATATTCAGGCAATGCGCAGTGAAAAATTGGGTTATAACGCGCCTATCGTCGTTTACGAGAACAAGTATTACACCTATGAAGATTCCGGTTACAGCATAACGGATACGCCGCTTACCGGGCAGGACCTGAAGGTTATGTCCGGAGCGGTCGAGGTGTTACGCCAGTTCAAAGGCTTTTCCTATTTCTCAGGCATGGGCGATATCGTGAGCCGCCTGGAGGATCACGTTACTTCGGCGAAGCAAAAGACGATTCCCGTGATCGATTTCGAAAAGAACGAGCACCTCAAAGGGCTCGACAATCTGGATGCGATATACCATGCGATAGTCGACAAACAAACCATGGAGATCAAGTACCGGTCTTTCAAAGCCCGTTCGGCCTCTGATTTCCTGTTCTACCCCTATCTGCTCAAGGAGTATAGGAATCGCTGGTTCGTTTTCGGAAGGCACGGTAAAAACGGCGGCCTGATGAACCTCGCCCTGGATCGTATAGAGGCCATATCAGTGGCCGGGAAGGAGCCATATATCGAAAATGATCTTTTTGATCCGGTCACGTTTTTCGACGACGTGGTGGGAGTAACAAAGAACCTCAACCAGAGAGCCGAGGTGATACGTTTTGAGGTCGAACCGCAAAACGCCCCTTACGTGCTGACCAAGCCCATCCACAAAAGCCAACTGTTGATCGAAACAGCTGACGATTTTTCAATGATTTTTGAGATAGAGGTAGTTGTCAACAATGAGGTGATTCGCGAAATTATGGGCTTCGGCGGTAGCATACGGGTCGTTTCCCCCGATTCACTGGTCGACTATATGAAAAGCCGGTTTAAGGATGCTGTAATGAAATACGACCAGTCAAGCCTTCCGGACAATACGAAGTTGCATCGGAAGTGGCGTCGCAAGCTCACGACATAATTGAAATCACTAGTGTCCACTAAAAATTTTGCGCCGTAAAATAGTTGGTTGAAAAATAAGTCAATATGGCCTACACGACCGTGTAGGGCAGGTTGCCTCTCTAAATAATCCAATTCGAATTATAAAAACAATTTCAAATCCGTTTACTCAAAAATGGCGTGCAATTCACTGTATATTAATATATTGCCTGAGAATCCCCGAGTTTTTAGTGGACACTAATGAATTGAAATAGCAAAGGAAGAAGTGTCGAAAGGCAGTAAACAACAAAATTCCGTTGTGGATGTTTGGCTTGCTTTATTGAACGTAATGAAGAATTATGAATTTTGATTATCTTATAATAGATAGCAGATATCAAGAGTCAGGACAATCTTTCATAATTGGATTTTGTATAGAACCAACGCTCTCAAAATACCCATTTTACAGCGAATCCAGAGAGCAAAAGTGCGCGTTTACGAGCATTTCAGTTAAGGATAGAGATTTCGCTGATAGCCAACCTGACGGATTTGCGGACGGCATCGTCCGTGTGGAACGCTAAATAAACGTGAAACAGTCGCCCTAAAATAGAGCGGCTGTTTCTTTTTATATATAGGGGGTATGGGTAGGAAAGATTATTATGACTTTGGTACATTAAAGTATGTGACTGGGTATTTTTAAACAGTTTCTAAGTTAGGACCTCTGGTTTCTTAGCCTGCATTATCGAGATGCAGAAAATTACCCTTCTCTATTTTTTCACGCGCGAGAGCTTTCGTCACTGTAAACCGGCCGCTCGCGCACTTCGAGGGAACATCGAACATCACATCCATCATCACCGCTTCGCATATCGACCTCAATCCGCGCGCACCCAGCTTATACTCCACAGCCTTGTCGACAAAATAGTCCAGCGCATCGCCGTCGAACGAAAGTTCCACCCCGTCGAGCTCGAAAAGACGCTTGTATTGTTTTATGATCGAGTTACGGGGTTCGGTAAGTATATTGCGCAGGGCATCCTTCCCCAGGGGTTCGAGATACGTAAGCACCGGAAGGCGCCCGACAAGTTCCGGTATGAGACCGAACGATTTCAAGTCCTGCGGCATGACGTATTGCATCAAATTATTGCGGTCGACCGATGCACGTCCCTGCTGTCCGTAACCCACCACCCGGGTTCCGAGGCGTTGTGCGATCTTTTTCTCAACACCATCGAAAGCCCCGCCACATATAAACAGGATGTTGGTCGTGTTGACCTGTATGAATTTCTGTTCCGGATGCTTGCGGCCTCCCTGAGGCGGAACATTGACAACAGCACCTTCCAATATCTTCAGCAACGCCTGCTGCACGCCCTCCCCCGAAACATCGCGCGTGATCGACGGGTTATCGCTCTTGCGGGCAATCTTGTCGATCTCGTCGATAAAAATTATACCCCGTTCGGCCTGGGCCACATCATAGTCGGCAACCTGCAACAGGCGTGAAAGTATCCCCTCCACGTCTTCCCCCACGTAGCCCGCCTCGGTCAGGGCCGTGGCGTCGACAATAGTGAAAGGCACATTAAGAAGACGCGCTATGGTTCGGGCCATCAGCGTTTTACCCGTACCGGTGGGGCCCACCATTACGATATTGGACTTGTCGATCTCCACCACGTCTCCGGCCGCATCGCTGTTCATCAGCCTCTTGTAGTGGTTATACACAGCCACAGACATATAACGCTTTGCCGCATCCTGGCCTATGACATACTCGTCAAGAGCGGCTTTGATCTCGGCAGGTTTCAAGACCTTGTCGAGTTCTATGGGTTTTACACCTCGCTTCGCAGACGACGCATCATCCTCATGAATAATACTATATCCGTGCTCGATACAGCGATCACAAATCTTTGCGCCGTCCATACCCGAAAAAAGCATACCTATATCGGTGCCCTCTTCACCTCCGCAGAACGAACAACGCTCCTGCTGCACATCGCTCCTGTTTTTTCCAGCCATAATCTTTTGTATCTGACCCGACAAGCTACCTGAAACCACCCAAAAGCGGCTGCAACCGTATCGGAAAAAACTTCAATAACATCCCGCCCCTACATTCCGGCCCCCCGGAACCCAGTACAGAAAATCAACTTCCCGATGCCCCCTTATGAATCACCCGTATCCGCCGGAGGTTACTTCCGTTTAGCAACCACCTCGTCGATCAGGCCATAAACTTTGGCTTCTGCAGATGTCATCCAGTAATCACGCTCGGCATCCCGCTCTATCTTCGACACCTTGACACCCGTGTGTGACGACAATATCTCATACAACTCCTTACGCGTGCGCATAATCTCTCGCGCCGTGATCTCGATATCCGTAGCCTGGCCCTGCACCCCGCCCAACGGCTGGTGTATCATCACCTTCGAATGAGGAAGCGCCGACCGTTTACCCTTCTCTCCACCAGCCAGCAACACAGCCGCCATACTCGCAGCCAAACCCGTGCACAACGTGGCCACCTGCGGCGTCACCAACTGCATCGTGTCGTAGATCCCCAACCCCGCGCTGACCGACCCGCCCGGAGAGTTGATGTATATCTGTATGTCCTTGTCCGGCTCCAGCGACTCCAGAAACAATAACTGGGCCTGCACGATATTGGCCGCATCGTCGTTGATAGGAACCCCCAAAAAAATAATGCGGTTCATCATCAAGCGCGAAAAAACGTCCATCGTCGCAACATTCAACTGACGCTCCTCGATGATCGTAGGCGAAATATACCCCGCAACCGCCGACCGGTAATCACATAACGTATGACTGCTCAGGCCAAGATGACCCACAGCATATCTCCCAAATTCATCCTTCATAACATCTGAAAAATATGTTCATTTTCTGTATACAGCCTCGAACTGCGACTTTCTTTCGAGAAAGTCGCCCAAAGAACTTTAATCATTTACTTTGCTGAGATCTTATAGATGTTATATTACGGGCAGGAAGCCATTTAATATCAGCTTTACAATAATGGCTTCCTGCCCGTAATATAACATCTGCAAAGTCAGAGCAAGATAAGGATTGAAGGTTTTTGCGCCGCTTTTTCCTCAAAAAAGCGGCAGTTGAAGCTTGTATAAAGAAAATGAATGTATTTATTATCTGAGTTGGTCGACGAGTTTGCCGAATTCGGCGAGTGGTACGCTTTTTTCTTTGATTTTGAGTGATGGTGTTACTGCTTCGACTACTTTGTGTTCGAGTATTCGGTCGGAGATGCGTTTTGCCTCTTCTTTGTTTCCGAGTATCGACTGTGCATAGTTTGCGAGCAGTTCGTCGGGGACCTGCCCCATGCCGTACTGTGCGAACTGTGCGCGGGTTACGGCTTTGGCTTCTTCGAGCATATCGTCATCGGTGACGCTGAGGTCCAGTTGTTTGACGTAGTGTTGCTGAATGATGTTCCATTCCATCATTTCGAGGAATTTGTCGAAATCCTTTTCGATCTCCTCCATCGTGAACTTACCTTCGTTTATCGAGTAGAGCCAGCGCTTGAGGTAGTCCGCCGGCATCGACAACTCTGCTTTGCCCAAAAGGAACTTACGCACTTCGAGGCCGAAGAGGTAGTCGCTTTCGCTGAGCAACTCAGCGGATATGCGGCTGTCTATCCACGCCTTGAACCCTTTTTCGTCGGTCACATCGCCATCGGGGAATGCGATTTTGTAGAACTCTTCGTTCAATTCCGGCTCGGCGAACTTACGTATCTGGGTTATGGTAAGCGTGAATTCGGGGTTTATATCCTGGAGTTCGTCTTCCTTTACTCCCAATACCGATGCACGCTGCGACGCCGACGTGTATAGTTCGTTGACGTTGACGGCCAAAGTGTCGCCCACCTTCTTGCCTATGAATGGTTTGCGAGCTTCGTCGTCCATCGAGACGAGTCCTACGTAAGCCTCCTGAACCTGCAACTGCTCGTTGTCGAGCGTCGCTGTCACGGCTTCATCTTTGGTGATGACTTCGGCATCGGCCAGGCGGCCGTATTTGCGCATAAAGTTGGTGCGGTATCCTTCGCGGAGCTCGTCGTCGACCTTTATCGTGTATTTTGTTATTTCGTTGCCTTTCCCAAGGTCGATCTTTACTTCCGGCGCCGGGGCGAATTCGAATACAAACTCGAACTGCGTGGCGTTGTCGAAATCGAGGGGCTTTTGCTCATCGCTGGGCAGCAGATCGCCGATGGTGTTTATCTTTTCGTTTTCGATGTAGTCGAAGCAGGCGTTCGATGCTTTGCGATAACACTCCTCCGCCGTCACTCCCTTGCGGTACATCTTGTTGATGATCCCCATGGGGACCATTCCGGGACGGAAGCCCGGCACATTCGCTTTACGCTTATACTCTTTAAGCGCTTTTTCGACCGCTTCCGTGTAATCGGCTTCATTGACAGTAACTGTAAGCCTCGCGGTGAGGTTAGGGAGGTCTTCTCTTACGATATTCATATTGGTAGTTTAAAATTTAGACAGTTTTTAGCATTCCCAAACCATACCGGGGCTGATTTCAGACATTTATACAATACCAAAACCGGGGCCAAAAAACCCAAAACGGTTTCCCGGCCCCGGGCTGTGCGGATAAAGGGACTCGAACCCCCACGCCTCACGGCACCAGATCCTAAGTCTGGCGCGGCTACCAATTACGCCATATCCGCCAATGGGCTGCAAAGATAATGCAAAAAAACCGTTCCGGCAAATCTCCCCGCATCTTTCCTGCCCCCTGGTTCTACTTATCCGGCGGGCTGCACGATGCCTCGGACCGGGCACTCGGGCCTCACCTATTACTACTCCCTATACAGGCAGGACCGGTTTAAGGTCTTTTACCCTTAGCTGAGGTGTGACCGTGCCGCGGTAGTGGTTTTCGACAATACTGTAACACACATCCACCGGACGCCCGCCGCGGATCCACTCATAATGCGTAGGCTGCTGAAAAGCTATAGCGGCTATCGTCGTATATGGCTTCTCGTTCTGCATAAGATCCATCTTCAGGTGCTCCAGTTCGGCCCCCACGAGTTTAGCGTCGCCGCGGTTGCTTACCGAATGCGAAACGAAAACAGGCGCGTTGTTGCCCGGCCCGAACGGCTGGAAACGGCACAGCGACTCGCGGAATGCCGGAGTGATATCACTGAACCGCAACGGGGCATCGATCTCCACCTGTGGCACGAGCATCGCCGGGTCTATGTTCTTATCGACATATTCATTGAACCTCCGCGTGAACTCCCCGACCCGGTCGGGCTTCATCGTCAATCCCGCCGCATACATATGTCCTCCGAAATTTTCGAGAATGTCGGCACACGACTCCACAGCCTGGTAAAGGTCGAATCCCGGTACGCTGCGGGCCGATCCGGTAACAAAACCGTTGCTCATCGTCAGCACCACCGTAGGCTTGTAGTATGTCTCTATCAACCGCGACGCCACGATGCCCACCACACCTTTCATCCACGTGGGGTTGTAAACCACCGTGCTTTTCAGCTCCTTCAATTCGGGACGGCTTTCGATATAGTCGTGTGCCTGCTGGGTTATCGAGCGGTCGATATTTTTGCGGTCCTGGTTGCATGTGTCGATGATGTTGCCGAACCCCTCGGCTGCCTCCTCGTCGCGTTCAACCAGCAGGTTGACCGCCGAATGGCCGCCCGAATGCCCTCCTTCGCTCGTATCCACCGCCATCCTTCCGGCAGCGTTTATCCGCGGCCCTATCTTGAACACTATGTCGTCTATGGTGATCGTATGGTGTTCCAGTCCGCATATCTTGATGATCGACTGCAGGCCTTTGCCAGGCTTTTCGTTGAGCCGCCGAAGACCGTAATAAGCCAGAATCCGGTTCTCGCCGGTCAAAGGCACGATATCCGACGCTATGCTAACCACCACAAGATCCAGTAGCCGTTCGGCTTCGGCGAAAGGCAGCCCGTGGCGTATGCAATAGCCCTGCACCAACTTGAATCCCACGCCGCAGCCCGATAACTCCGTGAACGGGTAGTCGCAGTCGGCACGCTTGGGGTCGAGAACCGCCACCGCGTCCGGAATCGTTTCACCCGGCAGGTGGTGGTCACAGATGATCATATCGATCCCCTTCCCTTTTGCATAGACCACCTTTTCGGTGGCTTTAATTCCGCAGTCAAGCGTGATTATCAACTTCACGCCGTTGCGATGCGCATAGTCTATCCCCTTGATCGACACACCATAACCCTCGGTGTAACGGTCAGGGATATAAAACAGCAATTCCGGGTGCCCGATCCTGCGAAGAAAACTGTAGACCAAAGCGACAGCCGTGGTCCCGTCGACATCGTAGTCACCGTAGACCATAATCTTCTCACCCTGTTCCACAGCCTGTCCGACACGCTCCACGGCACGGTCCATATCCTTCATCAGGAAAGGATCGTGCAAATCCTCCAATCGCGGATTGAAGAACAGCGTAGCCTCCTCTGCCGTAACTATGCCTCTCTGTACCAAAAGGTTGGCAAGCACGGGCGAGATGTTCAGCTCCCCGGCCAGCCGGGCCGTCGTCTGAGCATCGCCCTGGGTCTTGACCACCCACTTTTTGACGATTGACATAACATTTTTATTTTATTTTGACATTCATATTCTCCTCAAAATGGCGCCTGAGGGCCTCCTTCACATCCTCCATCCCTATCGCAAGCCCTGTCTCCCGCTCCATCGACGTTGTGGCCTTGTCGGTAAATCCGCACGGATTGATATAGTCGAAATACTCCATCCGTGTCGATACGTTAAGCGCAAAACCATGCATTGTAATCCAACGCGACGTGCGTATTCCTATGGCGCAAATCTTACGGGGCACTCCACCGTCCTGAATCCAAACCCCCGTAGCTCCGGCGAGCCTCCCGGCCTCAATGCCGAAATCTCCAACCGCTCCGATAACCGTCTCCTCCAGGGCCCGCACATAATCCCTGACCCCTATTCCTAACCGTTCCAGATCGAGTATCGGATAACCCACTATCTGCCCTGGTCCATGATATGTTATGTCGCCCCCACGGTCGGTGCGCACCATTTCCGCCCCGATACCGCTCAAAAATCCGGCGTCGACCAGCATGTTGCTCTCCTGTCCGCTGCGTCCCAACGTGTAAACGTTAGGGTGCTCGCAAACGATGAAGACCTGCTCTCCCGTAACTCCTGTCTCCCCTGCAGGCCTCCTCCTCTCATTTATAGCTCCGGCCTCCTCTGCCCCGGCTTTATTTTCTGTTCCGGCCCCTTTTATTCCAGCCTCCTTTTCCGCTACCAGCGCCCCGAAGATTCGCTCCTGCTCAGCCAGGCACTCCCGGTAGGCTATAGTGCCAAAATCTATGTAACGAACGGTTTCCACCGCGTTAATATTTTATGTTCAATGCCGCCAGTGCCTCTTCGGCGAGGTATGACGAGCGCACCAATGGCCCTGCGGCAACATATCCGAATCCCATCGACATGGCCAAAGCCTTATACTCCCCGAAAGTGTCCGGATGCACCCACTCCGCCACGGGCCAGTGTGCCCGTGTCGGCTGCAGATATTGCCCCAACGTCATGATACGGCATCCTGTACCGAGCAGATCTTCCAAGGTCTCCACTATCTCCCTCCGGTTCTCGCCCAAACCCAGCATCAGGCCGCTCTTTACCACCGCACCCCGCCCGGCGGCATAGCGCAACACCTCCAGCGAACGGTCGTAGCGTGCACGGCTGCGCACCTGTGGCGTAAGACGCTTCACAGTCTCTATGTTGTGTCCGAAAATGTCGGGCGACGCCCCGAGCACAATATCTATAAGTTCCTCCCTGGCGTCAAAGTCGGGGACGAGCACTTCGATAGTTGTTTCGGGATTTTGGTTGCGGACCTCGCAGATCGTACCGGCCCAATGCCGCGCACCCCCGTCAGGGAGGTCGTCACGGGTGACAGATGTAATAACGGCGTGCTTCAGCCCCATTATACGGACCGAGCGGGCGACCCTCTGCGGTTCACCCTCTGATAAAGGTAACGTTTTCCCCGTCTGTGTGGCGCAAAACCTGCAGCTTCTCGTGCATATTTCGCCCATGATCATGAAGGTGGCAGTACGTCTGCTCCAACACTCCGCCTTATTCGGACAAAGACCGCTGCTGCAAATCGTATGCAGAGCGTTATCTTCGACTATTTTCGACACCGAAGAGTAGTTCGGGTCGCCATGCAGCTTGATCTTCAGCCAATCGGGTTTTATCTGTTTCGTTACCTTGTCATAGACACGAGGCATTTTAATTTTTATTATTTTTCCAATTGAGACAAAAGTAATAATAATTTCATGAAAATTACACACTCCAGAGGCGTCCCATACAGGAAAAATCGCGTTGTACCGCCGGCAAAAGTTCCCGATATCGCCCCAGAGTGTGCCCCCGATCACAAAAAGCTAAAACAAAATATAGTGTAAGAAACTGTTTAAGAATATTCCCGAAGTTATTTTCCATCTGTTTGCCAATGATTTTTCACGGTGTAATGAGGCGAATAGAGATCCTATTTAACGAATTACACCGGGGAAAAGCGCGGCAAAAGAGAAGAAAAGAACGAGATTAATATTTTTAAACGGTTTCTAAGGGTCTGTCTTATGTCCCTGAAAAAAATAGTTGCGAATTATCTTTAGGGCTATTTTTTACAAAAATCGAGAAGTATAGTGTGCTGTGTGATGGGATTTTCGATAAAAAGAGGCTAAGTTTGCATAATATGGGATGCGCCTCGGACAAGCCTGAAAACAAGTTTTCGTCTTGCCTCACGGCTTTCACCATATTTCCTCAGGAAATTTAAACAGCTTCTAAACCATATGAATTCCCACTGAAAAATCAGACAGCCGAATATAGCCATATAACAAACGGTCCGAAGCTAACCGATAGCTTCGGACCGAAAATTGCCGGGACCAACCCAAATGAGTTTTGCTTATTCAAAACTCATGTTAAAATAGTGCCGGGCAGGCCGCCCGCCTTATTTTTTAGGCTGAGGCTTAGCCGGAGTTGCCGCTGCAACGTCCTTAATGCCCAACTCTTTTTTAACCATCGGCAGGATATTGGTGACATTGGCCGTATCGATGTAGAGCATGTTGCCTATCGACTCGTCGAAAACTATCAGATAACCGCCATCCTTGCTCACCTTCTTTATCGCCTCGCGCGCACGCTCCAATACCGGGGCAAGCAACTGGTTCTGCTGTTTCTGTATATCCTGTCCGGCCACCTCTTCAAATTCGGTGTACCTCGTGCGGAGATCGTTAAGTTCCTTCTCCTTGAGTTGCTTAACCGCATCGGAAAGCGTCGCGACATTTTTCTGGTAGTCCTGCAATTTGTTGTTGAACTCCACCGAAATGCTTTCGAGTTGAGCCGATAATTCATCGGTATAAGCTTTCAGTTTAACCTCGGCCGAATCGCGTTCGGGCATCGACATTATCAGTTCCTGGAAGTTAATCGTCCCGAACTTCTGGGCATAAGCGTTAGACGAAAACAGCGCTAAGGCTGCAATGGCAAAAAAGAGGATCTGTTTTCTCATTGTGTTTTCAGAATTTTATATTTGCTACAAGTTTAATTATTTCGTCGGTTTTATCGACACGCGCAGACGAAAAAATAATCGATGAATTCGACGCGATGTCCAATACCAGGTCGTACCCGTTCGATTTGGCATATTTCTCTATCGTAGCGAAAACTTTGTCCTGCACCGGTTTTATCATTTCGACACGTTTGGCCATGAGCTCCCCGTCGGGCCCGAATACATCCTGCTGGTACTTCTTGATCTCTTTTTCCCGTGCGATTATCGCATCTTCTTTCGTCTTGCGGGCGGCATCGGACATTTGCGCCTTCGACAACTGGTATTCGTTATAGGTTTTTTCGAGGTCCAGGAAAGCGTTGTCCACCTTCTGCTGGTACTGCTGCGAAATGGAATCCACCGATTTTAGCGCCTCATTGTATTTGGGAATGGATGTGAATATTTTTTCACTGTTGATAACCATGTAATTCTGCGCAGACGATGCCGCCACGGCAAAGATCGCGATGGATAAAAGAATCAGCTTTTTCATAATCGTAAAATTTATCGTTTACCGTCCTGCCCCTAATTATTACTCCCCACTCCGTACTCTGACCTCTTCTCCAATCCCTTTCCCGCACATAGATCCCCTCCCACAGTCGTGGCCCGGTCTGCTTTAGAACTGCTGTCCTATCATGAAGTGGGGCTGCCAGCCGCTCTTTTTGCCGCTGCCCACCGGATTGTCGAATCCGTAGCCGAAGTCGACGCCTATCATCCCGATCTGTGGCAGGAACATCCTCACGCCGGCACCCAACGAGCGCTTGATGAGGAACGGATCGAATTTAGACCACGATGAAAAGGCATTACCCCCCTCGGCGAACACTATCCCGTAGATCGTAGACTGCGGTTTCAGTATAAACGGATAACGAAGCTCGACCGTGTATTTATTGTATACCCTCGCATAGTCTCTCTGCGTGGAATAAGGCGTCAGCGTACCGTTTTCATAACCACGCATACCGATTACATCTACCCCGTAGACGTTGTAACCCGACATTCCGTCGCCACCCACGTCGAATCCTTCGAACGGCGAGGGTTTGTTGGGATTATAGGCGCCGATATAACCCATCTCGGCTTTAGCCATCAGCACCAGGTTGTTGTTGCGTGTCAGCGGATAGAACCACTGCCCCGAGAGCAGCCATTTATGATACTCTATCCACTTATATTTGTCGTTCGACGACATGTTGGGGTCGGAATAATCCTTGCCGTCGAAGAGCGAATATGGCGGAGTCAGCGTAAGCGCCACCGAGAAATCCGATCCGCGCCGCGGATATATGGGCTGGTCGACCGTGTTGCGCCCGAACACCGTTTTCAGCGACAGGATATTCGAATTCCCGTTCTCTATGATGAAATAGTCCCAATCTTTAAGATTGTATTGCTGGTAGCTTATTTCGTTATAAAGTGTGAAATATGGGTCGGGCCACGAGAGGCGGCGTCCCACACCCACCGACACACCCAGCGTGCGGAAGTGCTTCGTCCCGGCCTGCCACATGTAGTAGGCATTGGTCTCGTCCGAATAATATGTACTTACAGTCAGTGAATTAGGCTTGCTGCCACCCAGCCACGGCTCGGTGAAACTGACCGAGAACGACTTGTAGTACGAGCCGTTACTCTGCGCCCTCACGGCCAGCTGCTGGTTTTGCCCCTGCGGATAAGGCCTCCACCGGCCCCCTTTCGCGATATTCTTCAGCGAGAAATTATTGAGCGTAACCCCGACCGAGCCGACGAACATGCCTGCGCCCCATCCTCCCGATATCTCGAAGCGGTCGCTACCCATCTCCTCCAGCGGGAACGATATGTCCACCAGATCGTTGGAAACAGGATTGATGCCAGGATTGTAAAGCGCCTCGGGGTTAAAATGCCCCATCTGCGAGAGTTGGCGTATGGTGGTCATCAGCAACGAGCGGTTGTAGAGTTCGCCCGGACGTACATACAACTCACGGCGTATCACCTCGTCGTCGACACGCATATTACCCGTAATGTTGACATTATTGACCGTCGCCGGCTTGCCCTCGAAAATCTTAAGTTCCAGGTCGATTGAATCTTCACCTATGATAACCTCGGCAGGGTCGACCTGGAAAAAAAGATACCCTTTGTCCTGGTAGAGCGTCGTGATAGACATCTCTTCGGGGTTGGAGTCTTTGGCTATCCCGAGTTTCTTGTACAGTGTTTTCTTATCGTAGGTGCTCCCTTTCTCTATCGCAAGCATGTGTTGCAACTGGTCGGTTTCATATACACTGTTGCCCACCCACGAAATGTCACGGAAATAATACTTATTCCCCTCGCTGATATTAAGCGCTATACCTATACGTTTGTCGCTGATCTTGTAGATCGAGTCCGACACCACCATTGCATTACGATAGCCTTTCGAGTTGTAGAAATCCAACAGGTTCTCCTTATCGCCTTCATACTCGACATCTTTCAACTTCATCCCCTGCCAGAATTTCCAACTGACCTTGTGGGTTTTTTTGAAAGTAGAGCGCAGTCTCTTGTCGGGGAAGACCTCATTCCCGTTGAAGGCTATCTCGCCTATGCGGACCTTGCTCTTTTTATCGATAGTGAAAATAATATTGACCCCGTTCTTGATGATCGAGTCGTTGTTGACCTTAACATCCACCGCAACATTGAGGTACCCCTTTTCGCGGTAAAACTTTTTGATAAGATGTACATTTTTGTCTATAACGTAATCAGACAACTCCTCACCGCGCCTAATTTTTGTCTGCTCCGTAAGATCGGTAGCTTCCCCCTTGCGGGCACCGGCAAATTTCCAGTTGTATATCCTCGGACGCTCCGAAAGATGTATGTCGAGATTGACGCTGTCCCCAACCGTATGGGCTATAACTTTAACGTCCGAGAAATAGCGCTGGTTCCAGATGTTGGTTATGGCCTGCGAAATATAACTGCTCGGCAGGTAAACCGTATCTCCCTTTATAAGGCCCGTGGAAGCGGCAAGTATATCAGGGTTATAAAACTGAACTCCATGCACCTTTATATTGTTCAATATATAAGGCTTTGGATGTTCGTAGTCGGCAATAGGGAGTTTGGGCGCCACCGAAGCCGTGTCAACCCTCTGGGCAAACAGAGGACTCCACGACAAAGCCATCAGTATGACAAAAACCGAAACCCCTTTTTTTAACTTCTCCATTTATCGAATCTATGTGCTCTCAGCACTTTAAATATTTACTTAATCCGGGCTGTAAAAACCGGTATGAAAACAGGCCGGGGAGGTTTATAAACAAAACCCCAACCATTACCCTCCGGTCACTTATTCTTTTTAACGAGCCCGAAGCGGCGGTCCCGGTTTGCAAAATCGGCAAGAGCCTTGTCGAACTCCTCTTCATCGAAGTCCGGCCAGTATACATCGGTAAAATATAACTCGGCATACGAGAGTTGCCACAACAGGAAATTGCTTATGCGCTGCTCTCCTCCGGTGCGTATCATAAGGTCGGGATTGGGCCAGGCCGCCGTATAAAGATGATCCTGGATAACCCCCTGCGTAATATCTTCCACCGCAAGCGTGCCGGCCGCCACCTCGCCGGCAATAAGCTGCGCGGCCCGCGTAAGCTCCTGGTAAGAACTGTAATTCAACGCCAGAATGACAGTCAACTTATCCGCCCCGGCCGTATCCCGCTCAACCCTGGCCAGATGCTCCTGCACCTTTGGCGACAGGCGCGTCATATCGCCGATAGCCTTTACGTGCACCCCCTGCCTGGCCAACTCAGCCGTCTCATCGATCACATGTTTGCAAAAAAGCTCCATCAGGGCGTCGACCTCCTGCGCCGGACGTCCCCAGTTCTCAGTCGAAAAAGCATACAGGGTAAGATATCTCACCTCGTTACGTATGGCCGCCTTCACGCTGCTACGCACGCTCCCGACACCATTCATATGACCGTATATCCGCTCTTTGCCCTGTTTTTCAGCCCATCGCCCGTTGCCATCCATGATGATCGCCACGTGGGTCGGGATCTTAACGCGCTCTTTACTCATCGACAATACCTATATTAAGGGTGCAAATATAACACACTAGCCCGATATTCACCAAACAGACCCCTATTTATTTTAGAGTCTGACTGACCCGGCCTGCTTTAACGCGTAATACAGGCCGCATGGAGGCCGTCAACATGCCGCCGGATACACCGCTACACCCGATCTGTCTATGCCGGAACTATTTCGCCCCGCGCCGGTCGAATCCCCACATCATCTTATTCCTTAACGTATCGTAGAACGATATATTTTGTAAGGCCACCAAAAAAACTTCTTTTCCCGATTTTCGCAACCGGAACACAGACCCTCCCCGCACCGTGTAGTTGAGATTGTCGACCGTCGCCAGCGCCACCGGTTCGCGGCCGTTGACGACCATCGTGACCTCGCTGCGGTCGGGAACCACTACCGGACGCATCGTCAGATTATGCGGGGCGATGGGTGAAATCAAAAAACAATCGCATTCCGGAGCCACCACGGGCCCCCCGACACTCAGCGAATAGGCAGTCGATCCGGTAGGGGTCGAGAGGATCACCCCGTCACCCCAATATGTGGCCACCATCTCGCCGTCGACATAAGTGTCGACCGAGATCATGCTCGCGCCACTCCTCTGCAACGAAAATTCGTTGAAGGCGCGCACAACATTACCTTCGCCGTCTAAATCTCCTTCCACATCTATCATCGAACGCTTGCGGATGGCATAAATCCCGTCGGCCACCTCTTTAAGGGCCTGTTCGATACCCTCCTTTGCGACATTGGCCAGAAACCCCAGCCGTCCCGAGTTTATACCCAGTACGGGGACCTGGCGGTCGTCCATAAAACGCACGCAATCGAGAAACGTCCCGTCGCCACCGTAACACACCGCAACTTCCACCCCCTTCAGGTCGGCCGCAGAATCACATACCTGTCCGGCAGACACCTCCCGGCCCGTAAGCGATGAAAGCAGTCCGGCAAAATGGCGGTTGACCCTGTAGTTCAATCCGAACTTTTCGAGAGCGGACACCAACGACGACAGATCGGATGCCGAATGTTCGTTATGTGGACGTGAAAAGAGAAATATTTCCATCGAAAGGATGCAATTTGTGAAAATCGTATAACTTTACATCGCAAAAATAGTCGTTTTTTATGACAAAATTAAGCGTCAACATAAATAAGGTGGCCACACTGCGCAACGCACGCGGGGGAGATCTTCCCGATGTGGTCGAATCGGCCGTGGCTGCGGAACGTTTCGGAGCACAGGGAATTACGGTGCACCCGCGTCCCGACGAGCGCCATATACGCTATGATGATGTGAGGCAGCTCAAAAAGGTGATATTCACGGAACTCAACATCGAAGGCAACCCCATAGGGTCTTTCGTCGACCTGGTGCTGGAGGTTGTGCCGTCGCAGGTGACGCTGGTTCCCGACGCCCATAACGCGATAACGTCGAACGCCGGATGGGACACAGTGGCCAATCGCGTTTTTTTGACCGGGATATGCAGTTTGTTCCGTTCGAAAGGCATCCGTACGTCGATATTCGTCGATCCCGATCCGGTGATGGTACGCGGTGCTGCGGAATGCGGTGCCGACCGTGTGGAACTTTACACCGAGGCTTACGCCCGCCAATATTCGCCGCTGCTCAACGCTACCGCGCTCAAACCTTATTACACTGCCGCCCAGGCGGCACAGGAGGTGGGACTGGGATTGAACGCAGGCCACGACCTCAACCTCGATAACCTTGGATATTTCGCACGTAATATTCCGGGACTACTCGAAGTCTCGATAGGCCATGCGCTGATATGCGACGCGCTTTGGTACGGAATGGAGAACACGATACAACTTTATCTGCGCGAACTGAAAAAGGGATGATCCTTCACCACCGGGAGTGCCGGGACCGTGCGGCACGTAGGGGTGGAGAAAGGAAAATATTGCCGCTTCACCGTTTCTCCTGTCGGCGAAATTAACTATCTTTGCGGCCTAAAATGTAGTTATGTCTGAAAATTCAATCCTTTCGCGCCTCGACGGCCTGAAGATCAAATTCGAGGAGATCGGCCAGCAGATGACCGACCCCGAGGTGATCGCCGACATGAAGAAATTCGTGGCGCTGAACAAAGAGTACAAGGAGCTCAAACCGGTTATAGAGAGCAGTGAGCGATATCGCAATGTGCTGTCCAACATACAGAATGCCAAAGATATCCTTGCCACAGAAAAGGATGAGGAACTCCGTGAAATGGCTCGCGAGGAACTTGCGGAACTCGAACCGAGAGTGTCGCCGATGGAGGAAGAGATCAAGTTGCTGCTGATCCCTAAAGATCCGCAGGACAGCAAAAATGCGATAGTGGAGATCCGTGGCGGCACAGGTGGCGACGAGGCGGCCATATTTGCCGGCGACCTTCTGCGGATGTATATAAAATATATCGAGAGCAAAGGTTGGAAACATGAGATCAACTCGATGAGCGAGGGTTCGTCGGGAGGTTTCAAGGAGGTGGTGGTGAAAGTTTCCGGCGAGGGTGTTTACGGTACGCTGAAATACGAGTCGGGGGTACACCGCGTACAGCGTGTGCCGCAAACCGAAACCCAGGGGAGGGTCCACACTTCTGCGGCATCGGTGGCGGTTCTGCCCGAAGCGGAGGAGTTTGACATAGAGCTAAGTATGAACGATATCCGGAAGGACACCTATTGCTCGTCGGGTCCGGGGGGGCAGTCGGTCAACACGACATATTCGGCCGTGCGGTTGACGCATATTCCGACGGGTATCGTCGTGCAGTGCCAGGACCAGAAGTCGCAGCTGAAGAACTTCGACAAGGCTCTGGAGGAGTTGCGCACGCGTATTTTCAACCTCGAATACCAAAAATATCTCGACGAGATAGCGGGAAAACGCAAAACAATGGTCTCGACGGGCGACCGTAGCGCCAAGATACGCACCTACAACTATCCCCAGGGCCGTGTAACCGACCACCGCATCAACCTGACGCTGTACAATCTCGGCGCTATTATGGATGGCGACATCCAGGAGCTGATCGACAAACTGATCATCGAGGAGAATGCCGAGCGCCTGAAGGCCACCGAGGAGTAGCATACTCCGGAGCACTGTAAAAACTGCTGGGTGGCGAAATTTAGACAGACTCTTAGGCAGACTCTTAAAGGGTGGGGAAGGTTGAGACAGGGAGGGCTTTAATAAGGGGTGGGGAATGGAGCGAGGATCAAGCCGGCCCGGGTCGAAATAATTTTTAAAAAAATTTTTGCAAACAATATTTTTGTTTTACCTTTGCACTCCCTGAAGTGAGTAGACAAGATAACGTAAAAAATATAGAGCAATGAAAAGGACTTTCCAGCCCTCGCAGAGGAAAAGAAAAAACAAGCATGGTTTCCGTGAAAGGATGGCTACGGCCAATGGACGCAAAGTCCTCGCTGCCCGCCGTGCGAAAGGGCGTAAAAAACTTACCGTCTCCGACGAATCGCGCGCGAAATAGATCTCTGCCCCAGGGCCGGGTTGACAGGATTGAGGCTGCTCCAGATGGGGCAGCCTTATTTATTGGAGTCTGTCTAAATTTCCAAAAGAAACTGTTTGTCGTTTCTTTTTGGCATCTTTTTTACGAAAATCTCGTCACATAGCACCACTATACTCCTCGATTTTTGCGTAAAATAGCCCTGAAAATAATTCACAACTATTTTACATAATATGGGATAGCTTTCGAACGTAGTTCGACGCTCTGCCCTCGGCTTTCGCCATATTTCTTTTGGAAAATTAGACAGACTCTTAGAAACTGTTTAAGAATATTACCGAAGTTATTTTACATCTGTTTGTTGATGATTTTTTGTGG
>JAVBMJ010000073.1:0-15206 GCA_031552535.1 Rikenellaceae bacterium | reverse complement strand
AAAAACCCCCACAAAAAATTAAAAACATCTCTTTTTTCTCAACATATAGCACTACACCTGTCTACGGGCCCATTAAAACTCCATGTTTTCATGCCCCCTTCTCCATTTAGAGTGCTTCAGATTTAAAGCAAGGTCAGGATTAAAAGTTTTTGGTGCCGCTTTTTACAAAAAGCGGCAGTTGAAACTCTGTAATCGTATGTGTTTTATCTTACGCCCATTTTACGAGGGCAAAGTCCATGCGGTGGGGTAGTTTTGCGTTTTTAGGGAATACCCTCAGTGCCAGGTCGAATGTGCCGGTACGGCCGGGATTTGTGTCGAGGGCGAAGTGAGCTTCGCTTCCTTCGACGCGCGCAAGCGATAGTTCCTGTTTATCTATGACTTTCACGCTGCCTTTATCTATCTGGCTGGCTATAACCAATTCGACGCCTATGTCTTCGGCATTGAGACCACCCAGGTCGACAGTGACTTCGAAATGATAATCTTTACCGGAGAGTATGGTGCCTTTAGCTACGTCGAACTGTTGTACGTCGACTATGCGGACGTTGTCCCAGGCGGCGCTGACACGGCGTTTCCATGCTGCTATTTCGCGTGCAACAGTATAGTCGTGCGATATCAGCAGGCGGTTGCGGTCGTATAGCTTGTTGTAGAACCTCTCCTGGTAGTCGGTCAACATGCGGTTTGTGGTGAAGTTCGACGCGATATCTGCTATGCAACTCTTAACCGATTTGACCCATTCGTGTGGGATGCCGTTCTGGTCGCGGTCGTAGTATTTCGGCGCGATCTCTTCCTCTATCGTGTTGTAGATCATCTCGGCGTCCATTTCGTTCTGGAAATTGTTGTCTTCGAACGTACTCTCCATTGGCAGCATCCAGCCGGCGCCTTCCTTGTAGCCTTCGACCCACCAGCCGTCGAGCACGCTGAATTGCATAACTCCGTTCATCACTGCCTTCTCGCCGCTCGTTCCCGAGGCTTCCAGGGGACGGGTAGGAGTGTTGAGCCATATGTCGACGCCCTGCACCATTTTGCGGGCAATTTCCATGTCGTAATTTTGCAGGAACAGGATCTTGCCTACGAACTGAGGCATGGCTGCAACCTCCACTATCTTTTTGATCAGGTCCTGCCCGGGCTTGTCGTTGGGGTGGGCTTTACCGGCGAATACGAATTGCACGGGACGCGCCGGGTTGTTGACTATCCTTTCCAGCCTTTCGAGGTTGGTGAAGAGCAGATGTGCACGCTTGTATGTCGCAAACCGGCGGGCAAAGCCGATGGTCAGCACCTCCGGCTTGAACACATCCTTGATGCGTACCATCTGGCGCGGCGAGTCGAAGCGGAACTGCTTGGGATCTGAGAGGCGTTTGCGGATGAACTTCACCAGGCGGTTCTTGAGGTGCATCCTCGCATCCCACAACTCTTCGTCGGAGACGTTTTTAATTTTCTGCCACGCCTCAATATCGTATTGGGCGTTCGAGAAGCCTTCGGGGAAGTATTTGGCATAGAGTTTCCTCATCACCGAGGCCGTCCACGTGGGGAAATGCACCCCGTTGGTGACATATCCTATGTGAAGCTCGTCCTTGAAGTAGCCCGGCCACATGTTGTTGAGTATCTCCTTGCTCACCTCGCCGTGGAGCCAGCTCACGCCGTTGACCTCCTGCGACATGTTGCACGCCAGGCAACTCATCGAGTAACGTTCATTGGGATCGTTGGGATTTGTCTTGCCCAGGTTGATGAATTGCTCCCAGGTGATTCCCAGGCGGTCGGGGTAGTGCGACATATATTGCCGGATCATAGCCTCAGGGAAAGCGTCGTGGCCCGCCGGAACAGGTGTGTGGGTCGTAAAGAGTGACGACGAACGCACCACTTCCAGCGCCTCGCTGAACGAAAGTTTTCGGTTCTGAACCAGGTTGTTGATCCTCTCTATGCCGATGAATGCCGCGTGCCCTTCGTTGCAGTGGTAGACGTCGTGCTTGATGCCCATCGCACGCAGGGTGCGTATTCCGCCTATCCCCAGCAGTATCTCCTGTTTGAGGCGGTTCTCCCAGTCACCTCCGTAGAGATGGTGTGTTATGGAGCGGTCCTCGTCGAGGTTAAGGTCGTGGTCCGCATCCAGCAGGTAGAGGTCTGTACGTCCCACCTCGCATTTCCATATACGCGCCGTCACGGTGCGCCCCGGGAATGCTATCGACACACTGTACCAATTCCCTTCGGCGTCGCGGGCGGGCGAAATAGGTAATTTATAAAAATTCTGTGCTTCGTAACTCGCCTCCTGCGATCCCTGGGCCGACAGGCGCTGGGTGAAATAGCCGTAGCGGTAAAGCAGACCCACGGCCACCATCGGAACGTTCTTGTCGCTCGCCTCTTTGAGGTAGTCGCCAGCAAGTATTCCCAGACCGCCGGAATATATCTTCAGCGAGCTGTGAAGCCCGTACTCCATGCTGAAATAAGATATTGACGGAGCCTTACACTCTGTTTTGGCGGCCATGTACGACTTGAATGCGCCGTAGACGCTATCCATCTTAGCAAGGAATCCTTCGTCGGCCATAAGCCTTTCGACGGCTTTCACGTCGAGCCTGTCGAGCAACTCTATCGGGTTGCGGTTGCATTCGATCCATAACTCGTTGTCGATGTATTCAAACAATTCCTGTGCCCCGAGGGTCCACGACCACCACAGGTTCTTAGATAACTCTTCAAGCGGATGAAGCCTCTCCGGAAGATTCTTCTCAACCATAACCCTGACCCATGTGGGATTGTTGCTAACCAACTGCTGGCGCACGAAATTAATCTGCTCGTTGTAGGCGCCGCCACCGTCGTATGCCACACGGTTGGTGCGCTTTATGGCGTTGTCCAAAGCTATGTCGTAGGCCTGGCAATAGTATACGATAAGGTTGTCCCAAAGCGCAGTGGTCGATATCTTCAATGCTCCGGCGCTGTATTCCGCATATTCTTTGGCATCCATGGCCGCGAAACGCAGGATCGAGTCGGCGATATTACCTACCACCTCCGCGTCGTTGGTGTCGGTACGGGAGATAACCTCCACTCCCTTGTGTCCTTTATTGTGAGTGTCGACCCAGAGTCCGAACCCGGTAAGCGTCGTTGTGATTGTCGGAATGGAAAACGCAACGCTCTCCAATGGGGTGTAACCCCACGGCTCGTAGTACGACGGGAATACCGTGACGTCCATTCCTACGAGCAATTCATAATACTGCTTGCCGAAGATACCGTCGTAACCGTTAAGGTACGACGGTACGAATATCACCTTCACACGGCTTCCGGCCTCCAACAGGTTGCTGCCCTTAAGCGCCGTCACCACCGGATCCCAACCCGGATTCGACAGGTAGTGCGTCGTGTGGGGATACAGGCTGCGGTCGATGGGCGACTCGGGATTGGCCAGGTGTGCCTGCAAATCCTTGCGCGGGCCGTCGTTGCCTGCCGGGACCGTAATGTAGGCCAGCACGTCACGTTCGGGTGACGAGGCCGCTACATTCTGCAACGCCTGGATAAATACGTCTATACCCTTGTTCTTGAATTCGTAGCGGCCACTGGTTCCTACGATCAGCGGGTCTTTCGCGAATTTATAGTCGAGGCACGCTTCGGCCACCCGTATCATCGCCTCGCGGGCCTCTTTGCGTTTCTGGATATATTCCTTGCCTTTCCACACGAAATCATCCTCGAAGCCGTTGGGTGTAACCATGTGCACTTCGCGGCCAAGCAGGTGGCGGCACTCCGTGGCCGTGATGTCGCTCACGGTGGCGAAGCAGTCGTAAAAATTCGCCGCCGTTTTTTCGAGCGAATGTTTCGCCACCACATTGAACTGCCGGGCGTATTCGTCGGCGTTGAATTTGGCGAGGTTGCCATACAGCGGCAGCCCGTTGCCGGCCAGCGACCGGCCCATAACGGTGGCATGGGTAGTGAATACCGTGGCTATATAAGGCGAGAACTTGTTGAGGTAAAGCCCGCCGCTCGAAGTCATCCACTCGTGGAAGTGGGCCACGACTTTGTCTGTGGTGGTGCAGAAGTTCTCCATGTAACTTTCGATCACTTTGCCTGCCGCATAGCCGAACAGCACCGGCTCGATGTAGTCCCACTGGCCGCTTATCGAATCGACGCGATAGCTCTCCCACAGGAATTTCAGCACCTCATCCTTGTGGGCAAAAAACGAACTGAAATCCACCAATATGGCAAGAGGACTGCCTTCCACCTTCCAACGGCCCACTTTGATGCGTATCCCGTCGGTGTAGACCATCTGCTTCCAGGCCTTCAACAGGTTATGATCCTCCTCGAACTCCGGATTGGCTCCTTCGCGGTGAATGTCGGGTCCTATCAGCACATACTGGTCGCCCAGCATACGAGTCATCGTGAGAGCTTTCGTTGCTATAACAGTGTGTATTCCACCTACTTTGTTGCATACTTCCCAGCTTACTTCGAACAGGTAATCGGGTTTGCTTTTGATTTCGTTACAATCAGACATGTTTTTATAGTACTTTAAATTTCAGCCGTATACGATTTGCTGCATTAGCCGGTATGACAAAAATAAACTACAAAGGTAGTATTTTTAGCCGATATCTCAGAGCTAATTCAATTTTCCGCAGGAAAATTTGACCAAAATCCGCATATTAAGTAGTGTTAATACACCTTACTACACAATATGCAGGCCAATTGTGCATTTTTGTGCCGCGGAACGGCAATTGAGATGAAAAATAGCAACTTGCGGCACGAAAAGTGCATACACCCCAGGCTGAACCGGGAGTCTTTGCCATTTTCCGAAAGAGATTATTTGCTGTTTCTTTCCGGGATGTTTCCTGCAGGCTCCTAATTAAAACATTATCATTATGAGTTTCATATGGTACATATTGATCGGCCTTGTGGCCGGATACGTCGCAGGGATATTAACGCGCGGCCGCGGTTATGGCCTGCTTATAAACCTGATCCTCGGAATAGTGGGAGGAGTGCTCGGAGGCTGGGTATTTTCGTTGCTCGGACTGAGCGTCAATAACGGGAGCATAGTAGGCAATCTCGTGGCGTCGGTCGTAGGGGCGATATTGCTGCTCGGGCTCGCGTCGCTGTTCTCCCGCAAATAAAATATAGGCCGGTCTTTATATGATCTGCCTGAACACGCCCTCAGTCGAGCTTTTTGAAGTAATAGAGACTATTCCCGTGGAATGCTTCCGGGTGCAGGATGGTTGCCATATCGCGCAAAACAACGTCGGGCTTCACCGTACCTGACTCCCAGAAATCGCTGCCCCCGTGGGCATTGCTGCGTGCATTATTGTTAAATACCCTGCCATTGGTAATGGCGGGCGCGGGGGCGAAGCGGCTCCCGACGCTGAGTAATTCGCTGATCGTCGAGGCGTCGTTGGGACATAGCCAAACGTCGGATTTCATCGTTGCAACCCATGCCGTTTCGATGCTTATAGGGCGGCTGCGCTCTGAGTCGTCGCCGGCACAAACGTAGCTGCCGCCCGCATCGCGTATCAGTTCGACCATATAGCTCCGGTCGCCGGGCACGAACCATTTGTCTTTCCACGGCGCATTGAGCATCACCTTCGGACGACCGGTCGTTGCGAGTGCGACCGTTTTGACCGAGTCGTATCGCCTGGCGATCCCCCGGAAGATGTCTCCGGCTTTTTCGCGCTGCGAAAATATCTCGCCGAACGCTACGAGCCATTCGGCTTTTCCAAGGGGTGAGTTTTCGAGGTAGTCCCCTATGTATATATAGGGGATCGACAATTTGTCAAGTTTTCCGGTCACAACGCTGTTCTCGCTCCCCACACCGTATATGAACACCAGCGATGGGCGTAATGAGGCTATAAGTTCGAAATTTATGAGATGGTCGTAGCCTATGTCGACAACATTCCCCGCGTCGCGCCGGCGGCTTATGTTCTCTCCTACCAGGTACCCGGCCGCCGAAACTCCCGTAATCTTGTCCGTCAAACCCAAGGCGTCGATAAAGGCCGCGTGTGAAGACGACATGCAAATGACATCACCCACAGGAGCGCTGACCACCGTGCCGCTGAAGCCATCGGGCGGTGCCTGGCCACCGTGTGAGACAAAAAGGCTGTAGGTCACTCCGCGGGCGCCCTGCCAGGGGTCGTGGACATCGATCATGGAACTCTTGCCGTACGTCCGGATGCTGAACCCGCGTGCGTACCGCGGTTGGTATTTTTCCTCTCCCGCGTCGCCGGCCGCGGTTTTACTTCCGCTCCGGCATCCTCCCAGGTATAAAACGGCGACAGCCGCGATCACACAGACCATCCACCTCATCGCTTCGGCTTGTTTTCGTAAAGCAGGTACTCGACCGCCAGCATCAACAGAATAGAAAAATATAGCGGACGGCCGCTCCAGAGCACCGATACCAGCACACCCAGCATAACGGCCCATGATATGACCCGGGCCTTGCCGCGGTTGCTGAGATGCCGGAAATTACGCAGGTCGCCTATCATAGGGACACACCCGGTGAGGGTATAGGATCCAAAGCCGGCCACCACCGTCCAATAGCCCGCAACGGGATATTCGCGGCCCACCAATGCGCCGAGTATCACCACGACAAGAGCCGGGATAATATATTTTCGTTTCGGATTCATTTGTAAGCCAATCACCTGTTTTTCAGTGTTTAACGTACGGCAGCCAATCCCTGTTCACTCAAAGTGGCCGTACGGCTGCAAAGGTACTACAAAAATTTTGTTAGCTTTGTATGCAGTAAGAGTCTGTTTGAAAATACCAATCGAAAATTATGCCGCGACTTTCAGAAAAAGGGAAACATATACCTCCCTCTCCGATACGTAAACTGGTCCCGTATGCCGAAGAGGCAAAGAAACGGGGGGTCAGGGTGTTGCACCTCAATATAGGCCAACCCGACATTCCTTCGCCACCGAATGCGGTGGAGGCTGTCAGGCATATCACCGACACGATATTCGAATATTCCCACTCGGCGGGCAGCGAAAGTTACCGCCGCGGGCTGGCGGAGTATTACCATAGCGTGGGCATAGAGGTAACCCACAAAGAGATACTTACCACCACCGGAGGTTCAGAGGCGATATTCATGGCGATGACCGTATGCATGAATCCAGGCGACGAGGTGCTGGTGCCGGAGCCGTTCTATGCCAACTACAACGGTTTCGCAATGGAGGCGGGTGTTAACATAAAACCTATTTTTTCGACTATTGACAACGATTTCGCGCTGCCCCCCATCGCCGAATTCGAGAAGCACATCACGCCACGCACTAAGGCGGTGCTGATATGCAACCCGAATAATCCTACGGGGTATCTCTACAGCCGCGGGGAGTTGAAGCGCCTGTGCGATATAGTCAAACGCCACGACCTGTTCCTGCTTTCGGACGAAGTCTACAGGGAATATTGTTATGATGGCGCCGAACACATTTCGGCGATGAACCTTCCGGGGATCGAGCAGAATGTGGTGATGATCGACTCGGTTTCGAAACGTTACAGCATGTGCGGCGTTCGCCTCGGGGCTTTGGTAACCCATAACAAAGCGGTTATCGATGCCGCGATGAATATGGCGCAGGCTCGTCTGTCGCCTCCATATCTGGCCCAGGTGGCTGCCGAGGCCGCATTGGCTACGCCGCAGAGCTATTTCGACGAGGTTAAGGCCGAATATACGCGCCGCCGTAATTGTATCGTCGAGGCCCTTAATGCCATAGAGGGAGTTTACTGCCCGATGCCCAAAGGGGCCTTCTACACTATCGCCCGCCTGCCTATCGACAACTCCGACCGCTTTGCGCAGTGGCTGCTAGAAGAGTTCAGTTACAAGGGACATACGGTGATGCTGGCTCCGGCGTCGGGGTTCTATGCTTCGAGCTACCTGGGCCATGACGAGGTACGTATAGCATATGTGCTTAAAGAGGAGGACCTGTTGCTGGCTGCCGAATGCCTGCGTGAGGCACTGACGGCGTATCCGGGCAGGAAAGAGTGATTACCTGTCTGAATTTTACCCGTAAACGGGGCAAACTCCGGGGGCCATCCCATCCCCCGGGAAAAATTACGTCATCCGGCAAAAAGGGAACTGTTTTTGATAGTATCCGTGAAGCTTTACCGTAGCTTGGGTGGGAAGATCGTTTAAATATCTGGTATTGGCGCCAATCGCTCTGGTGCTGGGAGTGTCGTGTTCCACGACGAAGCGGCTCTCTTCTGGGGATGTGCTGTATGTGGGGGTGAAAAAGTTTGAGGTGACGATGGCGGATTCTACTAAAGTGCCGTCGCGGGTTGCGTCGGCGGCACAGGAACCGTTGAGCGTGAAACCAAACAACCCCTTGTACTCGCCCTATGTCCGTACTCCGCTACCCATCGGCTTGTGGGCTTACAATTACCTTTACACCGAGCGCCAGAAGGGGTTCAGGCACTGGCTGTATAAACGGCTGGCGAAAGAGCCGGTGACGCTGGCAACGGTGCAACCCGACGTGAGGGTGCGCATGGCGGCCGAAGCGCTGCGCAACAACGGCTATTACGGTACGCAGATATCCTATGAACTGCATCCGCGCAAACATAATCCGCGCAAGAGTAAAATATCATACAGAGTAGTCCTGTCCCGGCCGCTGCTTGTCGGCACGGTATCGTATCCGGCCCCGCACGACGCTTTCACCCGGAAACTCGACAGCCTGAGTACCACGTCGGTGATACACCCGGGAACACCTCTGAATGTCGACACGCTCTCGGCCGAGCGCGACCGCATAATAAAAGCGCTGCGCGAAGAGGGGTATTATTACCTTAAGCGTGACCATCTGGAATTCCAGGCCGATTCGTTGCGCCATCCTGGGAAGGCCGACCTGCGGCTGGTGGTTAGTCCGGTGGCTCCGGAGGCAGCCCTGAAAGCCTACCGCATAGGACGTGTGGAGATTATCGTCGAATCAGACGAACCAGCGGCGGGTTGGGACACCACTTCGCACGGCGGTTACGGGATTATCTACCAAAAGCCGCTGAAGGTCAAACCCAAAGTGTTGGCATCGACGATCTACATACGCGAAGGCGACATTTACCGCGCCTCGGCCCAGAACAATACGTTCACCCATCTTGGCAATCTTTCTACGTTCCGTTATCTCAATATAGGAACCACTCCCATCGACTCGCTGAAAGGCGGCGACAGGATAGACGTGGTGATAAATACGGCGATGGACCTTCCGATGGAGTCGGAGTTCGAAGTCGACGTCTCGTCGAAATCGAACAGCTACATAGGGCCGGGGGCAATATTCGGTGTAAGCCGTAAGAACCTTTTCGGCGGCGGCGAGATGCTGTCGCTGAAACTCAACGGCGAATACGAGTGGCAAACAGGCAAGGGGACGCAGGCCGACGAGGGGACGCCGCTGAATTCCTACGAGTTCGGCGTCAACCTTGCGCTGACTATACCGCGCCCGTGGTTGCCGCGTTTCCTTACCCGCCGGTTACATTATCCCGCCCATACGACTTTGCAACTCGGTGCCGATTTGATGAACCGCCCGGGATACTTCCAGATGGTGTCGATGAACACATCGCTCAAATACGATTTCCAAAGCACGCCGCACAGCACCCATTCGTTTACCCCGGTTAAGGTCACATATAATAACCTGCTGGCTTCGTCGGAGTCGTTCGATGAGTCGATGGCCGACAATCCGGCTATTGCGCTTAGTTTCGAGGATCAGTTCATCCCTGAGATCGTGTATTCCTACACTTTCGACAAGACTCTCAAGCGCCATCCACGCAACAGGTTCCATTACCAGGTGACGGTTGCGTCGGCCGGCAATATCCTCTCGCCGCTGATGGGAGCGTTGGGTTACGACATTCCCCGGAAAATATTCGGCAACCAGTTTTCGCAATTCGTGAAACTGGAGAGCGACCTGCGCTATTACCGCCGACTGGGACTGTCCAGCTTTCTTGTGTTGCGCTTCTATGCCGGCGGCGGATACGCCTACGGTAATGCGACGGTGATGCCCTACAGCGAACAGTTCTATTCAGGAGGGGCCAACTCCCTGCGGGGGTTTTCGTCGCGGTCGATAGGGCCTGGCAGCTACCGTCCTTCGGACGACGATCCCAACGGATACTTCAACCAGACGGGAGATATGCGCTTCGAGGCAAATGCCGAGTTTCGTTTCAAGATCGCAGGACGCTTGTCGGGGGCGCTGTTCCTCGACGCAGGCAACGTGTGGTTGTGGAAGGAAGACCCGTCGCGTCCGGGAGGGCAGTTAACCCTCAGGTCGCTGCCACGCGAAATAGCTCTCGCTTCGGGAACGGGGCTGCGTTACGACATAAGCTACCTTGTGTTGCGGGCCGACTTGGGGGTGGCTCTCCATGCACCTTACCAAACGCCGGGACGCAACTCGTATTTCAATATGCCTTCGTTGGGGAAATCGCTGAATTTCAACCTGGCCATAGGATATCCGTTTTAGTCGATTATCCTGCGACTGCCTGCCGTGGGAAAAATTTTGTACATTTGTCGAAATTTGCCGGACAAGTTTTCAGGACATAAGTAAGAAACTGTTTAAAAATATTAATCTTGTTCTTGTCCTGCTGTTTGCCGCGCTTTTTCGCGGTGGAATTCGTTAAATAGAACCACTATTCGCCTCATCCCACCACAAAAAATCATCGACAAACAGAAGTGAAATAACTTCGGTAATATTTTTAAACAGTTTCTAAGTAATATCGAATATTTATTTAACCATTTTATTTTTTCTCCACCGGCATCTTTTTCACATCACTTCCCCGGTTTAGCCCGCTAAACCTTCGGGAAGTGACGCAAAAAAATCTACCGGATATAAAAAACAAAATACGGATAAATAAATTTCCTCTATTACTTAATTTAAACTTACCCGTGTGCCGGGAGGCACCCAGCGACCATGAGCGACTATCGTAACATAAATATAAAAAATAAGAGGGCCTCGTTCGACTACGAGATCACCGACACATATACGGCAGGAATAGTGCTCGTGGGCACGGAGATCAAATCCCTGAGGCTGGGCAAGGGTTCGATGGTTGATTGCTATTGCTACTTCCACGCGGGCGAACTTTTCATCCGCGGGCTCAACATATCGGAATATCATTGGGGGACATACAATAACCACCAGCCCAAGCGCGACCGTAAATTGCTGCTCCAGAAACGCGAGCTATCAAAAATAGAGCGCATGATGCAGGATAAGAGCCTTACGGTGGTGGGTATGAGGTTGTTCCTTAATGAAAAAGGGCTTGCAAAGGTGGTTATAGGCATCGGCCGGGGTCGCAAGAGTTTCGATAAACGCGATTACATTAAGGAAAAAGACGCCCGCCGCGAGATGGATCGTGCGATGAAAAAATAAGGCGTGCTATTATTTGTCCGGTTTTATATAACTTTGTGATCCGTAGTGAGTCCTACTCTCCATAATATGACCGGGACAGGGAGTGTCGACGAGTGGCAGATGAAAAAAATACATTTATGAAGATCATAGACACATGTGGCATGCTGTGCCCGGCCCCGCTGATATCAACAAAAAGGGCTTTGATAGACTCTCCTGAGGAGACCCGGTTCGAAATATTGTCGGACAACGCGACTTCGCGCGACAACCTGATGAATTATCTTATCGAGTTGGGTTATGAACCGTTATGTGAAGAACATGGCGGGATATTCCATATAGGATTTTCCGCCGCAGATTCTGCCGGAATGCGGACCAATACAGTGGCCGCCACCGACGCGGAAGAGTTTTGTGACGCAAAACCTGCGAATCGGGGTAACTATATCGTTGTCGTCAGGAGCCATATCATGGGCAACGGTGACGACGAACTCGGGGCGCTACTGATGCGTTCGTGCATCAACAGCCTTATCGAGCTCGAAGAGTTGCCTTCGGCGCTGATATTATATAATTCCGGAGTGTTGCTCGCATCTGGCGAATGCGATACATCGTTGTCGCTTAATATGTTGGAGGAGAAAGGCGTTAAGATCGTGCTTTGCGGGGCTTGTGTGGATTTTTTTGGTATCAAGGACCACATCGTCGCCGGCAGGATAGGCAATATGCTGCAAATTAACACTATGCTGTCTAAGACCGGGCATGTAATATATCCATAGTGAATATTTAAGGTCAGTCAGAGGGAATGTATGTCCTGCATGAGTTCGACCACAGGTGCCCGCGGCAACGCGTTTCCCTGAGTTCTAAGAAACTGTTTAAATTTCTTTTTGAAAGTATTGTAAGTTCTTCCGGGCCGCTTCTTACATTAAAATATCGTTACATAGGACACCGCTATGCTCCTCTGTTTTCACGCAAAAATCAATCCTGTTATCCGGAATATACTTAAATCTTTTTTCATAATATAGGATGCGCCTCGGGCAACACTGAAACCAAGTTTTCGTTTTGCCTCACAGCTTTCACTATATTTCCATAGGAAAATTAAACGGTTTCTAAAAATTATTGGGAAAAAGTATGTATTGATATCGGTCTGATAGTGTTTACGGCATCAGACGACCGGCCAAAATATATAATTTATTATGAATCTGTATTTCGACAATGCAAGCACCTCGTTTCCGAAACCCTCTGCCGTGGCGCAGAGTGTGACGGAATATCTTACGATGTGCGGCGGCAATTATGGACGGGCGTTTTATCCGCGCAGCATGAAGACCACGGCTACCGTGGAGATGTGCCGCGATATCATAGGCCGGATACTGGGGGCTAAACCAGAAAATGTCTTTATGACCCCCAACGCCACTACGGCGGCCAATACCGTGCTCAAGGGTCTCGACCTGGACGGAGGCAAGGTTCTGGTATCGCCGCTGGAGCATAACGCCACGATGCGTCCGTTGCAGTTTTTGGCCGATACTCGCGGGGTGGAGATAGAGGTGTTGCCGGGTGACGGGAGCGGCCGGGTAGATTTGAAAAAACTGCCTAATGTAAGCAGGGAGGGTGTCAAATTGATAGTGCTCAACCATCAAAGCAACGTCAATGGGGTAATCCAACCGCTTGAAGAGATCATTGCCTGGGCAGGACAGATCCCGGTTATGATCGATGCTTCGCAGTCGATGACTGCCGCAGGGTTGAATCCCGGTGGGCGTAAAGTCGATTGTCTGCCTGACTATGTGGTCTTCACCGGCCATAAGGGTTTGTTCGGCCCTACGGGGACGGGCGGGTTTTATGCCGCTTATCCACAGAAGATAACCCCGATGATCCACGGTGGTACTGGCAGCCGCTCAGACAGTTACCTGATGCCCGAGGCTTTCCCCGACCGTATGGAGGCCGGAACGCCGAACCTTGCCGGCATATTCGGGCTCGTGGCGGCATTGAAAAATCCGCCGCAACCGCAGCATACGCGGGAAGATTTCCTGCGCCTTCTGGCAAAGATAGCCCAGATCGATGAGATCATACTCTACTGCGCGCAGGATCCGGCCAACCAGGCGGAACTTTTTTCCATCAACCACCACAAGATCACTCCCTCCCGCCTGAGCCTGTTGCTTTACACGGAATTCGCCATCGAGACGCGCCAGGGTTTGCATTGCGCTCCTTTGGCCCACCGTTCGCTGGGTACTTTTCCCGAGGGTACGGTTCGTCTCTCCATTTCGCCCTACCATACGCCGGAGGATTTCGACTATCTGGTCAATGCCATAACCTCTTTATGCCTTAAATACAAATGACAACCCCGTCGCATTACATAGCCCTTTTTGAAAATGCACGTGCGGTGATATGCACCGAAGCGGCGTGCCGCGGAGCCAACATTCCGGTCAGGGTGATCCCTCCCCCGAAAGACATATCGTCGATGTGCGGCATGTGCCTGGTTTTCGAGGCCGGTAAACTCGACGATTTCCGAAAGGTGGAGGCCGATCTCGAGCTGGTCATCAGAGTGGAGCCGTTCGAATATTGATCCCTGGCACCGTATGAGTCGCATGCTTGAACCCGTAGCGGCAACAGCGGGGATTCAGGTTGTTCCGGGTATCTTGTTTTATTGCAAAGCCGAACGATTTTCCAGATTTGGGATGGAAAATATTTACCCTGGTATTGTATTGTCGCAAAATGTGCTTATATTTGCGATCCAATTTGTATAAAAGCAAATTTCATAAATGTACGTAATTGTAGAAATTGCAGGTCAACAATTTAAAGTTGAGAAAGGTCGTAAGTTCTATGTTAACCGTCTCACGGGGGAGGAAGGCTCCTCTGTCAGCTTCGATCAGGTACTGCTAACGGATTCCGACGGTCAGGTCAATGTAGGTGCACCTGTTGTAAAAGGCGCCTCGGTGAATGCAACTATCCTTAAGCACTTGAAAGACGATAAGGTTCTCGTTTTCAAGAAAAAGCGCAGGAAAGGGTATCAGAAACAGAATGGCCACAGGCAGTATCTGACCCAAATCTTGATCAACGACATTGTGGTTTCCTAACGGTAAAAATTTTTAGAAGATGGCACACAAGAAAGGTGTAGGTAGCTCTAAGAACGGCCGTGAGTCGGAGAGCAAACGTTTGGGGGTCAAATTATTCGGCGGCCAGTTCGCTAAGGCGGGCAATATTATAGTACGCCAGAGGGGTACGGTACACAATCCGGGCGAGAATGTCGGCCTGGGCAAGGACCACACCCTGTTCGCTCTTACGGACGGCACGGTGACTTTCTCGAAGAAAGCATCGGGTAAGTCTTATGTAAGCGTGACGCCGATAGCTGAATAATTCGTTTCATGAGGGTTTCCTATATGGGAATTCTGATATTGCAAACAGGAAATCCAGAAACATTGTCCCGTCCTAAAAAAGGCTACAAGATTAGACATTAAAAAGGACGTTAGTTTGAGTTACCCGTTGGCGCATGCGCCAACGGGTAACTTTGTTTTATATGTCGCTTTGGTCAGTGTGCGTTGCCGGAGCATCTGTTCGGGGGTCGGCATTTTCCAAGAGAGGTGTTGACGGCGAGTGTTGTACCTTTCAACAGCCCGGCCGGCCACTTCGCGTAAGCTCTTCAATGAACAACGATAGCTTTCCAGACCAAACTCCTGCTTGAGGATGCCGTTCACCCGTTCGGCAATAGCGTTGGCGTAAGGATCGCAGGATCCGGTCATGCTGGCCTTCATCCCATTACTGCGAAGCAGTTTCTGATAGTCCGCACAACATCTTTCCGGTCGTGACAGGCCGTTCGCCGGAACCACTCTCATTCTTAGGCTCAGTCCGAAAAGTAGGTTGGTGAGTTTTTTCAGGCGAAAATTTTAGCGAGTCTGAAAATGAAGTATGGTATGTCTACGATACCTCTGAGTTGAGCTCTGAAAGCTTTGATTTTGGCGTTGAAAGATTCAGCCG
>JAVBMJ010000011.1:0-71592 GCA_031552535.1 Rikenellaceae bacterium | reverse complement strand
GCAATCGCCGCAAACTCCACTAATTCAAAAATTCCGTCGGTCCGCGGGTCGTCAAACTACACCCCCCCCACAAACTATACCGCCCGCCCGTCGATTCCCTGACTTTCCGGCGATACAACCATACTAACCGTTAGACGCACTCACAGGCTGAAAAGTTACACTGAGAGTCTGCTTTCATCCGACTATCCTTATATAGTGCCCGGCAAGCGATATCAGCGTCCCGATAAACAGCGCATTGAACAGAATGACGGGAGCCGCTTTGCGGTCCTTGCCCGAAACGACCAGGACTACGGGCAACGCCATTGCAAAACAAATAACACCCCCTTCGGTCCACCACGGCAAACGCGGAAGATCTATGTAGAGAATTATGACAGCCAAAAACAGATATTGCAAAAATGCCGATATGCATGCCGACGCCGGCATCTTACGTGCAATCATCGGAAAAATAACGATAATCCCTGCGATAACCCCTACTATGAGCGAAAACGTCAACTTATCCATACCTGACCCTTCTCCATTAGTGTTAACACGCCTTAACGCGTATGTTAATTCTCTATCACCCTGTTCACCGCCCCGCCGCGCTTGCGGTCGAGTGAACTGCCAACTATCCCGGGTTTTGGCAACGACGCGCTTTTTGTCTTTGCGTCCGCCGACACTGCTGAGAACGAACCCGTCGTTATATGTCTTACAGCTTCGGCCAACAACAATTCCGACGGTTCGCCCAGTTCTTTCCATTGTTCTACCGACGACTCCTCGATAATTGTCGATGAGGGGGTGAACCCGGCCGAATAGTCCGAAAAATCTTTGGCATTGGCTATTGTAAACAGGATTGGATGCATCGTATACTTATATCCGCCTTTTGTGGTCCGGTAAACATCCGACCCGACATTCTTTCCTTCGGTCACATCGCCTATGTGATAAACGGTAAAGCCGTCTATCCCGCGCAACGAGTTTATCAACAACTCGCTGGCCGATGCGGAACCACTTGATGCAAGTACATATACCCTTGTCAGCCCGAGTTGGACACCCGAGGCACTGCCGTAATTAAGACCCGACATTTCGTTCTCTTTCAGGTAGTTCATGACCAGCGTAGAATTCTTGGAATTATACTTCATCCTGGCAAACACTGTCGGCTGTGCCGAGACTCCGCTACCTACGATCATGCTTGACAGCAGCGCGCACGAAGTTATCCTGCCTCCGGGATTATAGCGCAGGTCAACAACCAGGTCGTTTATATTTTGCGCCTTGAAATCTTTAAACGCCTGTTTCAGCTCGTCGTCATAAGCGTGGTCGGTATCCGTGGGTCCCGCAATAAAACCATTGTACACCAGATAGCCTATCCTTTTTGCCCCCGCGGTAAAGATGGTTTTGAAAAATACGGGGTTGTCGACCACAGGCCCCGACGACAGGGTGACCTCATCGCGCTCGGTTATCGTAATTCCAGGAACAGACCTGCTGAAATAGTACCTTGTCAATTTCACATTCTGTCCCGAAAGCAACTTCGTCCCTTTTTCCCATGTGGTGAGGGTAAGCATTTCGTTGTTGACCTTGCCGATCCAGTCGCCGCGCCTGATACCAGCCTTGTATGCCGGAGAATCCTTGGCCACGTAATATACCCGTGCGTAGACATAAGTCGATCCGTTCTGGTTAACCTGCTGCCCGTAAAATTCGAAGCCGAACCCATCGCTGCCGGAAAGAAGTGCCACGGGCGATTTGGTGGCGGTCTCGCGTTCGATATATGAGTAATAGTAATGGCCCCCTGAATAATTTTTGCCGTCTTTGCCGCTCAATAACGAAACGAAAAAATCGTCCCATTCTGCCTTCATCGACGGAGAAGCGGGAATCTCATCGAACCAAAGGTAGTCGTTACGCATGTTAGACAATATCCATTCGTTGGCATCGCCTCCAGCCGGATTGCCTCCATCAGATTTTGGGCAGCCGCATAATAACGCAACAAAAAGCGCTATTGTGATAAAACTCAATACTCTCTGCATCTCATTGCGATTGATTCCAGGCAAAGATACAACAAAACGTCTGAATAAGACCGGGAGTTTGTCTGATTTCCGTATGAAAATTAAATGGTTTATCAGGCAGGCTCTGAGCCGGGGCTGCTTTTTCATGGAACGAATATCAATTTCCCACGGCACCACCCCTGCAAACGCCCTGTCGCTATATTCTCTTCCGGTCTACGCCGTCGTCGAGTACCACTTCGGAGGGGGGGATGAGTAATTGGCCCGGGCGGGAAAGCAGCGTTCCCAACAGCCGCATGGAACTTGCGTAATAATAGCCGTCACAAATGCGTTCGTCGATCACGCATCGCAACAGGATGCTTTTATGTTTTACCATATTGCCATCTTCATCCGGAATGTGGCTGTAACTCTTTTTACCCATCGAGATAAACAGGCTGCAGGTCCCGAATTCGTACAGATGGTGATATACCGACTCGGCTCCCAAAGACCCCATGTTGGTCAGGTACAGTGAACAGTGCCACGGACTTGCATCGTGGATGGATTTAGGCAGCCATCCGAATTTATCCATAACCCTGAGTGCCCCTATTGCAATCCTCAACACCAACTGAGGCAGGTTACTCAGGAATCTGGCCGTAGAGTCGGTATTGTTTTGTTGTCCCTGCGGCAGGCATTTCTCAAATTCGTCATGAACCTTGCGGACCACGTCGTCCAGGGTGTACGAGGGGTCGAAATCCAATTTAACCACAGCCTCGTCTCCGTCTTCGGTCAGCGAACGTTTTGCCGTAAGGCATACGCTGAGGCTGTTGCGGGCGTATATTTTATTATGCACCACAAAGCGGTTGAGCCGCGGACGTTGCGAAAATACACGCACAAGTGCCGCTATTATGATGTGCATGACCGAGAGTCCCGGCATATCGGCTTTATGCTTGCGTATAAACCCTTCTATCTCGTCTATAGGCACCTTTTCTTCGTAATAAACCTGCGAGTCGAGACGTGTACGGAGTATATGCGGAATGACAGAAAACAGGGTATCGACTTTCGTAACACGCCAGCCATCGTAACGGTCGCTTATTTTTCGTTTCCAGTAATTGAAAGTCAATGGTTTATTCATATTCCTGTTTTTTACGGGTATTGTGGAGCGCGAAGATACTAAAAAATCCGGGTTATTACCGGAAAGGCGGAAATACAGTTTCTAAGAGCTTGTTTTGAAATTTTTCTCTCGCTCTTTCCGGCATTTTTTTCGCCTGTTTTTGGGACATATTCCCGATATCCCCCTACAACCGACACAACAACGAGGGCAGAGCCAGGTTTACTTGAGCTATGCCGAGCCGCAAGGAGGAAAACGAAGTTAAATTGGCGAAAAAATATACCCAGAAGATACAAAGAATAGCCTCGGCCATATTTTTCTCCTCCACCCGGTTTTTACATTGACCCCATGTTTTATTACAGGTTGCATAGCAAATACAATGCCCGCCCCTGCGTCGACGCGGGGACGGGCATGACGGCGCCCGTAGTTCGAGTGGTCTGTCCTACCGGAATGACATACCGAGCGAAAATCCTAACAGGCCGACGTTATTGCCAGCCTGATGAAACTCCCTTACCACCCGGCCGTTGAAATAATTGGAGTATCGGGCATAGAAATCCACGCCATTGTACAGCAGCGTGTACTCCACTCCCAGTAAAATCCTGAAGCGGTGTCTTATTTTGTATGTCAGATTTATGCGTGCATTCAGGCAGCCGAGCGTAGATTCGTACTCATACGGATCATCGCCAAGCCACGAACACCATGTGTTGTAGTAGTTGTTCGTCCCCTCCTCCTTGGTCACATAGTCGTACGACGGAGCGTTTATCGTGGTGAACCCCACCCCCAGGTATGGAAGCAATGTCCATCTGCCGTCATCCGATCCGCTGAGGTTGATCTGGCTGAAGAGACCGAAAGTCATCTTCAGATTGGCTCCGGCGCCGTTGTAACCGCCGCGGCTACGGTCTTCGACGATGAAATGACGTGTATCCGCATCTAAGGGTATGATCTCACCCGGGGAAGTTTGGTTGTAACGTGGTGCATTATGGAAACTCACACCCATATCGGCAAAGACGCCCACGGGACGCGACAGCCGCCAGTTGAACGAACCGCGGATCCCGGTGCCCGACGGGCTGTGCATGTGGTTGTTGATAAAATCGGAATTACTCCAGTCGTTCAACGCCACATACTGTACGACCTGCACATCGGCCCACGGAATCCTCCAACGTTGGGACCTGGCCGTATCGTTCGACGGCACACTCTGCACCACCGGCCTGGCCTGCATCAAAGGTGAATCGGTAAATGAAATACTACTCTGCGATTCAACTGTAAATACGCACGAAACCACGAAGGCCATAGTAATAAATAATCTCTTCATCTCGCAACGGGTAATCAATACAGTTCGACCATATCCGTATCGTACGAGTACATCTGCCCGTCGGAATAATATACCACCTTGAAGGAGTGCTGCCCGCTTTGCGGCGTGGCAAGCAACACAAATCCCTGGTCGAGATTGCCAGGAATGTATTTGATGCTTTTGAAATATTGCGAGATGTTACTGCCCGCAGGATTTTTGTCGTCGAATGCGGTATTGCAATATATCCGCGTCTGATATGAGTTTCCCACCCTGTCGTTATAGCTGTCCCTCTCTGCGGGGGTCACATACTGGTCGCCTCCGGGTCTTGAATCGTCGAGGAAGAATTTTACGCCTATCATGTAAGCCTCTTTCCTGACCGGTAGATCGGTGACTATCGGGACCGCTCCCTCGTTATTAATATTAAACGCCTCGATACCCGTGAGATATACCGGAACAGTATCCCGGTACTCATCCCCCGTCGTGCAGCCGTCGGCCCATACAGCCAGCACCAACAGTGCGAACAGTTTAGATAATGATCTCATTCCTGATGTAGGTTATTTACGGAGTAAGATGCGTTCTGTGTAAGTAATGTTGCATTGGGGGATGACTATTTCCCGATAATGAAATACCCCCGGAAAGTTTTGTCCAGCTTTCCGGGGGTATTTCATTATCGGGCATGCCCCCTGTATCGGGGTACTACGAGCCGTAGTATCCGGCGGGGTTGCCGCTACGCTACGCTCGTTATTCTGTAGCCGGGGACTGGTCGCATGATTGTTTCTGCTTGCCTGCCTTGCCTTTCCTGCCATCCTGTTTCATTTTCTCGGCGCGGGCAGCCTGGAGTTCCTCCATTTTTTTGTACTGTTCGGCTGTCAGTACACCTTTCATAGCCTGGTTACGGTCTGCTCCGAGTTTCTTCATCGCATCTATTTTACCCTGGCGGTCCAGGCTGGCATCGTTGCGGATGGCCTGCATTTTTTTTACGAAGTCGAGATTGGCAGCTTTAACTTTAGCCTGTTGGTCGGCATTGAGCCCCAGATCCGAGGTCATCTTCCCTGTCATGCGTTGCGCCATGACTTCAGGATCGCCTCCGTGTTTGCCACTCATGTGTCCGTCTCCTCCCATAGGAGGCTGAGCTGTCGCTATTGCCGCCACCATTACCATGAACGATGCCAGAATCGGCTTAATGATGTTTTTCATAACTCTCCGGTTTTAATTGTTGTTTTATCAGGATTTGTATATCATACCTGATCCGGTTACAAAATTAACGCCACAATGGCCCATCGCTTACACTGTGCCGGTAAAGCGGTCAAACCAGGTGGCGAAACGCCTCCGGAGAGGGGCGAAACGTTGCCGGAAATTATGCAGACTCATAGAGAAGGGAGTCCCTAATCTCCACGCATCCACCGTTTGAACTCAGGCACCCGGGCTTTGCTGACGATAATACGTTCGGGCGTTTCCATGCAAAGGTTTATGCAAAGGCGACTGCCGAACCAGACCGAAATATCCCTTACCGCCTCGCGCGAAACGATGAACTGGCGATTGGCCCTGAAGAATTCCTTTTCGTCCAGCGACCCCATTATAGAATCGAGCGATCCGTCGACCTGCAGCCGCCGGCTGTCGAATGTATAAGCATGGACTTTTTCGTCGAGAGTAAAAAAGAATGCCACTTCCCTGGCCTTCAATGGCAACAATTTGTCTTTCACATGCACCAGGAACGTCTTCTGTTTGCGTATATGCTCATCCACCGCCGTAGCCGCTGCGGCTATGTGGCTGGCATGGATTTTTCTCTCGCTTCCGGTCAGCAATTCCAGTTTCCTGAATGCGCGGTGGAGTTCTTCCGACTTTATGGGCTTGAGCAGATAGTCTATACTATTGACTTTGAATGCTTCGAGGGCATAGCGGTCGTAAGCGGTGGTAAAGATCACCGGTGCCGGCACCTCTGTTTTCGAAAAGATCCTGAACGCGTCGCCGTCGGCAAGGTGGATATCCATGAATATAAGATCGGGTAGGGGATTGCCCGCCAGCCACGCCACACTGTCGTCCACACTCTCCAGAACGGCCGCGATATCTGTGCCGGGTGCTACTTCCCTGATCAGGGCAATAAGGTTTTCCGCCGCTGCGGTTTCGTCCTCTACTATGACGGCTCTCATTTTTCACCTGCTTTTATCAACGGAAGCCTGACTGTAAAATTTTTCCCGTCGTTGTCGACTTCGATTTCCCTGCCGGTCAGCAGGAGGTAACGGCTTGCAAGGTTGCGTAATCCGATGCCTGTCGAGTCGCCTTCGTCGATCTTCGGGATCACGGGATTGCTGACCGTCAACACGCCGTCGCGGGCCGTTATGCGGATGCGAAACGGCCGGGCCAGGGTGATCGTATTGTGTTTTACGGCATTCTCTACCAGGGGTTGCAACGACAGCGACGGCAACATGAGCCCTTTCATGTCGGGCGATATGTCTACGTCGAAAAAGAGTTTACCTGCGTACCGCACCTCGTGCACATATTTATATGCTTCGAGAAATTCCAACTCCTCCGACAGCGTACATAAACCGCTCTGGGCGCTGCGTATGATGTATCGGAACGTGTCGCTCAGACGGTCGATATATTCCAACGCCTTATCCGTATGCTGTCCGCGCACCAGCATCGAAAGCGAATTGAGCGAATTGAAAAAAAAGTGGGGGTTCATCTGGCTGATGAGCATATTGTAGCGCGTCTGCAGATTCTCATTGCGCAGCAATTCGTTTTCGATAGCGATGTGCTGCTTCTGGTAGAGCAACTCGAAAATCTTCCCGTAAAGCACAGCCACAATCAACGTGAACGATACTTTCAGCGTCAGCATGGGATTCAGCAGGCGGCGCGAGGCGAAGGTGAAAATAATCTCCCCGTCGCGATTGTTGGCGGGCATGAAAAAATAACATAGCGCGGAGATGACCACACATATCAGTATGCGCTCAGTGTAACTCTTGTTCTTGCGCGTCATCACCCACAGCAGAATAAATGCGAAAACTGCGAATGCTCCCGCCTGAAGCAGGGTGTAAAGCCCCATGTCGTTCACCGGTGCTCCCCATCCCCGCCGGGGGATCCCTTCCTGCCCGGAGTGCGACATCAGTGCGAATACAAAAAACGAAAAATTCACCACCAGACTTATCGCCACGGCAACAAGTGCGTTGATAAAACCTATCTTGTATCTCCCCTGAAATTTCATCCGCAAGATATTTTACAGGTACAACCTTAACCGTCGCTGCCCGGGTGAACAGGCACTGCAAGCCTGCATCGCCGCAGGCAATGAGTCGCAGATTTCACAGAACCCGCCCGGACTACTCCTCTTTATACCACGAGGCGTACATCACATAGTCGCGCGCAATGCGTTCGATGATCTCGGTTCGCTGCTCCGGGGTAACATCCTTGACTTTTTTGGCAGGGATGCCGGCATAGACACTGTTGGGTTCGAGCACGCTGTTCGACAGCACCAACGCATTTGCGGCAATTATGCAACCGGTACCCACCACGGCGTTGTCGAGCACCGTCGAATTAATGCCGATAAGACACTTATCCTCGATCCGTGCTCCGTGGACCACGGCATTATGCCCGATAGTTACGTCATTGCCTATGTGGGTTTGCGAACGTTTGTAGAGCGTGTGTATCACGGCGCCGTCCTGCACGTTGACCCTGTCGCCCATCGTGATGGTGTTCACATCACCCCTCAACACCGCCCCGTACCATATGCTGCAATCGTCGCCCATCGTCACGTCGCCGATTATGGCCGCAGTCTCGGCCACGAAACAGTTTTTTCCGAATTTGGGCTCCATGTCGCCCAGTTTTTTTATTACAGCCATGATCCCTGAAAAATTATGTACATTAAGAAGCCGTTTTGAATTTATTAATCTCGTTCTTTTATTCTCTTTTCCGCGCTTTCCCGCGGTGTGATTCGTTAAACAGGGGCCGCTATTCGCCTCATCCCACCGCGGGAAATCACCGGCAAAACGATATAAAATAATCTCGTTAACAAATCCAAACAGCTTCTAATTATTAAACAGTTTTTTAGAGTCTGTCTCAGACAGACTCTGGATGCCGCCCGATTCCCCGCACGTTACCTCTCCCTTCACAAGTTTTATAACGTACTCTCAAGTATGGGTTATTGCCCGGCCTTTGCCCCGCCGCGTTCGAGCCGCTTGGCTTCGCACCATATTTCATCCATCTCCTCGAGGCTCTTCTCGCTCAGTTTCATCCCCTGCGATACGACACGCTCCTCCAGGAAATTGAACCGGCTTATGAATTTTTGGTTGCTGCGTTCGAGCGCCATCTCTGGGTCGATTCCGTAGAGGCGTGCGGCGTTGACTACCGCGAACAGCAGATCGCCGAACTCCTCCTCAGTCCTACTGTGGTTATCTGCACCATCACCCGCAGCCCCGTCCTCCGCTTCATAGAGCACTTCGGCCAGCTCCTCGTTCACCTTATCCCACACATCGCGGCGCTGTTTCCAGTCGAAGCCGGCCGCCGCCGCTTTTTCTCCAATCCTGTAAGCTTTCACCAGGGCGGGCAGACTACGCGGTACGCCGGCCAACACTCCGCGTCGTTCTTTGCGTTCCGAAAGTTTGAGTTGTTCCCAATTTTGTTTTACTTCATGTGCAGTTTCCGCTTCGGTTTGGGCAAAAACGTGGGGGTGGCGATATATCAGTTTGTCACATATCCCATTGGCGACGTCAGCTATGTCGAAGGCGCCCTCTTCTTCGCCGATCTTTGAGTAAAACACTACATGCAGTAATAAGTCGCCCAGCTCTTTACGTATCTCCTGGCGGTCGCCGGCGGTAATGGCGTCGACCAACTCGAAAGTCTCTTCTATGGTGTTGTTGCGGAGCGATTCGAAGGTTTGTTCCCTGTCCCAGGGGCATTCCACCCGCAACCGTTCCATTATTTCGATGAGCCGCTCCAGCGCCCCGAGTTTTTTACTATGCATATTTTATTTGCTATGGTATTGTATATCAGACACCCGCTATCTGTTACGGTGGCATGCCGTATCCCGTTGCGTCACACAAAGGTATGATTTTAGAGGAAAAAATCTTATATTTGTAAAATTAAAAATTAACCACGGCATTATGTGCGGGATAGTAGGTTACGTGGGATGGCGCGAGGCGTATCCCATTCTTGTAAAAGGTCTCCGCAGGCTTGAGTACCGGGGATACGACAGCGCGGGAGTGGCCCTGGTAGAGCCGGGGGGGGGCCTCAATGTCTATAAATGCAAAGGCAAGGTCGCCGACCTGGAAAGTTTTATAAAAAACAAAGACATAAGCGGCCATATAGGCATAGCCCACACACGGTGGGCTACCCACGGGGAGCCGAATAACGAAAACGCACATCCCCATTACTCCGAAACCGAAACGCTGGCTCTGATCCATAACGGGATTATAGAAAACCATACGGTATTGAAGGAGGCGCTGATTGAGAACGGTTATTCTTTCCGTAGCAGCACCGATACCGAGGTGTTGGTTCAGCTTATAGAGTATATCCGTCATACGAACGACTGTACGCTGATCGAGGCGGTACAACTTGCCTTGCGCGAGGTGGTGGGGGCTTATGCCATCGCGGTGATCGAAAAATCGAACACCGACGAAATAATCGCAGCGCGTAAGAGCAGTCCTCTTGTTGTCGGCATCGGCGACAACGAATATTTTCTCGCTTCGGATGCAACGCCCATAGTGGAATACTCCGACCGTGTGGTCTATCTTCAGGATGGGGAGGTGGCTATCATTAATCGCAACAAGCCGTTGAGGGTGGTCGATCTGAATAATGCGGAGAGCGAACTCGATATAAAGAAACTGGCCATGACCATAAGCCAGTTGGAGAGGGGCGGATTTCCACATTTCATGCTCAAGGAGATTTATGAACAGCCGCGCACGATCACAGACTGTATCCGGGGAAGGATCAATGTCGAGGGGACGAATGTCGTGCTGTCGGGGGTTCTGGACAACCGTGAGCGCTTTCTGGGGGCCAAACGGATAATCATCGTCGCTTGCGGCACGTCGTGGCATGCTTCGCTGATAGGGATGTACCTCATCGAGGAGATGTGCCGTATTCCGGTCGAGGTGGAGTATGCTTCAGAGTTCCGCTACCGTAATCCTGTTATCGACAAGGATGACATTGTCATTGCTGTTTCGCAGTCGGGCGAAACGGCCGACACTCTGGCCGCAGTGGAACTCGCCAGGTCCCGGGGGGCGTTTATATTCGGCATATGCAATGTCGTCGGTTCTTCGATAGCGCGCGCCACCGATTCAGGGGCGTATATACATGTGGGGCCCGAGATAGGTGTGGCTTCGACCAAGGCGTTTACCGGCCAGGTCACGGTTTTGGCGATGCTTGCGCTCACGATAGCGCGGGAGAAGGGTACGATGACGGAGTCCGATTTTGTAAATGTGGTGTCGCACCTTCAAAAACTGCCTTCGCAGATAGAACAAGTGCTCAAACTCGACGCCCGTATAGGCGACCTGTCGAAGATATTTACCTATGCGCATAATTTCCTTTATCTGGGCCGTGGCTACAACTATCCTGCAGCGTTGGAGGGAGCATTGAAATTGAAGGAAATATCGTATATCCACGCAGAAGGATACCCTGCCGCCGAGATGAAGCATGGTCCTATAGCATTAATAGACAATGAAATGCCTACAGTGGTTATCGCTACCTCTGACAGTGTTTATGAAAAGACGGTGAGCAACATTCAGGAGATCAAGGCTCGTGGCGGACGCGTCATGGCCATCGTCACCGAGGGCGATGCCAATGTCAGCCGCATAGCCGACTACTGCATCCCGGTGCCCTCTACTGTGGAGTGTCTGTCGCCGGTTCTGGTATCGGTCCCGTTGCAGTTGCTCGCTTACTATATCGCCGTCAACAAAGGGCGTGATGTGGACCAGCCGCGTAACCTGGCTAAATCAGTGACAGTGGAATGAGAAGGATCGTCGCAGTTTTACTGTTATCGCTTACGCCGGTGCTGGTTGCGTACGGGACCGGCGTTATCGCAGGCGATATGCGGACAGATGTCTATCTGCCGCTTTTGAAGGGGGCGAAGGTGGGAGTGGTGACAAACCATACAGGCATTGTGGGTGCAACGCATATAGTCGATACGTTGTTGCGGTGGGGTGTCGATGTCCGAGTGGTTTTTGCCCCGGAACACGGATTCCGCGGCGGAGCCGATGCCGGGGAGAAGGTGGCGGGATATACCGACAAGGCTACCGGTTTACCGGTGGTGTCGTTATATGGAGCTTCGCGCAAACCGAAGAAAGAGGATATTGCAAAAGTAGACGTCGTGGTTTTCGACATTCAGGACGTAGGGGTGAGGTTTTACACCTACCTCTCGACGATGCACCTGGTTATGGAGTCTTGTGCCGAAAATGGAGTACGTTTCGTGGTACTGGACCGTCCGAATCCCAACGGTTTTTATGTCGACGGGCCGGTGATCGAACAACGTTACCGCTCGTTTGTGGGGATGCATCCCATACCTGTCGTACATGGGATGACATTGGGCGAATTGGCACGGATGATAAATGGCGAAGGGTGGTTGGAGGGGGGTGCAAAGTGTGACCTGACGGTAGTGCCATGCCTTAATTACACGCACCGGACGCGGACTGAGATCGATGTCGCCCCGTCGCCGAACCTGCCGAACCTGAGGGCTGTTTACCTTTATCCGTCGTTGTGTTATTTCGAGGGTACGCCCGTAAGCATAGGTCGCGGGACGGCATTCCCGTTCCAGGTGTTCGGCCATCCGGCGATGAAGGGCTACCCGTTCGTATTTACGCCCCACGGTTTGCCTGGAGCCAAAAATCCTCCGCTGAAGGATGTGAAATGTTTTGGCCGCGATCTGCGTAACGAACCTTCCGATGATGAGATCACCGGTTATGGCATAGACCTGGGTTGGCTGATCGAGGCTTACGACGCGACGGGTATGGGCGATAAATTCTTTACGCCCATGTTCGAAAAACTGATCGGAGTAGGATATGTCAGAGAGTTGATACGGGAGGGCTGCACTGCCGCCGAGATCAGGGGACTATGGCACGGAGATGTGGAGGCATTCAAAACAAAACGCCGTCCATATCTGCTTTACGAAGAGTAAAAACAATAATCACAGAATAATGAAGTATCTGAAATTAGCATTGGTTGTGGGAGTTATGTTATCGTCAGGGGTAACCGCCCGCGGCGAAGGAAGCAATCTCGTACCAAAACCGGTCAGGGAGGTTCCGGGCGAGGGGTCGGTTTCGATCAACCCGCAAATGGTCATAGTGGCAACGGGACAGGCTGCGGATTTGGCCGGTTATCTCAATGAGTATATGGCTCCGGCCGTGGGTAAAACTTTGCCGGTAGTGGATAAGGCTCCTGCGGCCAATTTTATTCTGTTGTCTATAGATCCGGCAATGGGACTTCCTGCCGAAGGTTACAGGGTGGATGTCGCTCCGTCCTCGGTGACTCTTGCCGGGGTAGACAGGGCCGGACTCTTTTACGCTATACAAACGTTGCTGCAACTGATGCCTTCTACGGTTTACAGCAAAGAACCGGGGCAGATGCCCGTCGTAGCGTGCACTTCGATAGAGGATTATCCCGCGTTTCCATACCGCTCGATAATGCTCGACGTGGCGCGGACCTTCACGGGCAAGGATGGGGTGATTCGCCTGATCGATAAACTTTCGCACCATAAAATCAACCATTTCCACTGGCACCTGGCCGATGACGAGGGTTGGCGTGTAGAGATAAAGAGTTATCCCGACCTGGCCCGCCGCGGCGGGTTCCGCGGTAGCGACTTGCCGGTGAAAGCGATTTACGGCAGTTGGGATGCCAGATATGGTGGTTACTATACCCAGGACGAGATACGCGAGGTGGTTGAATATGCACGCTTCCGTAATATAGAGATCATACCGGAGATAGACCTGCCGGGTCACAGCCGTGCGGCGGCAAGGATCTACCCTGGGATATTGTGCGGAGGCAAAGTCGACTCTACGGCCGCGGGATACGACTTTCGCAATGTGTGGTGTGTATCGAAGGAGTCGAACTATGCGATGCTGGACGCTGTGATAGGCGAAATATGCGCCCTTTTCCCGTCGAAGGTGATCCACATTGGCGGCGACGAGGTCGATCCCGGGCAGTGGGAAGCATGCCCCGACTGCGCCAGGCTGGTAAAAAAGGGATCAGGCAAGGCGCTGGATCAGATCACCGACCATTTCATGGCCCGGATGGAGCGGATATTGAATAAGTACGGACGCACGATGGCCGTGTGGGACGAAGCTGCTGAAAGCGGTAAACTTTCGAAGGGTAGCAGGGTCTACGGCTGGCAGGACGTGGGCAAGAGCCTGAAAGCTGCGGCTAACGGCTATCCCACGGTGGTGATGCCGTCGCAGTATTTCTATATCGACATGATACAGAGCCCTACCGATATGGGTCTGAACTGGGCATGGATGGTGTCGACCGAGAGGCTTTATTCGTTCGGAATGAACCGGATGGGGTTTAAATCCGGCCAAACGTCGAACGTCATAGGGTTCGAGTCGGCGCTGTGGTGCGAGGCTGCATTGAGTTCGCCGCCGTGGTATGTGGAGTACCAGATGTTTCCGCGTGCATGCGCGCTGGCCGAAGTGGGGTGGTGCAGCGAAGAGTCGCGGGAGTGGAATGACTTTTACGGGCGCCTCACGTCGGGACATCTGGCCAGGTTGGCCGCCATGAAAATTAAATACAGGATGTTTTCTCCGGAGGCGATATACGGGAATGGCACGGTGGAGGTTAAAGTTCCGTTTGCCGGGGCCGAAGTGCGATACACTACCGATGGCAGCGAACCGCAGATAACCTCGCCCCTTGCGCCGGACAGGATCACGGGCGATATGATGAACCTGCGCTTCAGGGCGTTCTACCTGGGAAACGGAGGCGAAAGCGTGCAGCCGGTAGTGCCGGTACGCCTGAAGTCCGGAGCTTCCGGGACCAAGATATTCGAGATTCCGCTCGACGGCCTTATCGATGCCGACGGATATTGGAATGTAAGGTTTATCCCGTCCGATAATACCGTGACATTACGTTCGATGATCATCGAGGCGGGCGATGTGAAGCGCACGGTCGTCGCAAGCGCCACCCGTCTTCGCCCCGAGCGTTACGAGAGTTTCCTGGCCGATGCGGTTTCACGCAAGGGCGTACTCAAGGTGGAGATCAAAAACAGCGGTACCATGCCGGTGGATGTCAAGGTGGAGATGTGGCGTTCTCCTTACGTCCAGCCCAAGGTTACGTTCACCAGCTCGTTGCCACCGGTAAGGCATTCGAGGTTGTCTTATGCGGCTGATTACAGGATGGGGTCATGGTTCGTGACCTATACCACGCCACGGAAGAAAGACTGGTTCCTCTATACCTTCGAGCGACCTGTGAAATGTAGCAGTATGGAGGTGGTGACCGGCTTCGGGTTCCTGCAACGTAATATAATCACCCGGGGATGTGTGGAATTGAGCTACGACGGTAATACCTACACCCCGGCCGGGACATTCTCGATGGGACGCTGCACGGTGCATCCCACTGCACCGGTCATGGCGGTCCGGGTTCGTCCCACGGTTGACGGCAACGGTGAAGAGTATGTCATATTGCATGACCTTCACATAAAACCATAAAGTTAACCGCGCAAAGAGGTATGGGAGCGGGGGGAATGCAGACTATTAAGAGATGGGTGGCGCCGGCATGCTTATGCTTCTGCGCGGTTGTAGCCAAGGGAGGTGGATTGAACCGTGAGACGATCCGCAGGATCGACTCGACGGTAAACGCCGGGATCGTCCACAAGTATTTTCCCGGAGCGCAGGTCGCGGTGGGCAATCGTGACGGGGTGCTATTCACAGGATATTACGGCTATCACGATTATCAACGTCAGCGCGGGGTCTCGGCCAACGACCTTTACGATATAGCTTCGTGCACCAAGATAGTCTCGACGACATTCGCCATTATGGTGCTTTACGACCAGGGCCGTGTGGCACTCGGCCGTCATGTGGGTGAGTATCTCGAAGAATACCGGGGGACGGGAGCGGGGGCGGTGACGGTCTCGCAATTGTTGACGCACACCTCGGGGTTCAGGCAACTTGGCGTATGGAGCTACATACTGGCCAATCCGGCAGGAGGCAACCTGATGAGCCTCAAACGCAGCGAGGAATACCCGCTACAGGTCGACAAGTCGTCGTATATGTGCCGCACTGTGGGCCTTTGCAGCGATTATGCCTCGGCCATTCCATGCGACGGCTGGCGCAGGGCGGGCGATAGCCTTTTTGTCAATCCCATGATCGACACGCTTATAACGGGCGAGATTATAAGAGACTACAACCCGAAACTGCGCGGTACATACCGCTATTGCGACACCAATTTCTATATTTTGAAATTGATCGTGGAACGTGTGTCGGGAACCACTTTGGAATTGTTTTCGCGCGACCTTTTTGCACGTCTCGACATGGAACGTACGGGCTACTATCCGCTCGACCGTTACCCGCCTGAGGAGATAGTCCCTACGGAGAACGATATGTTCTTGAGGCGCAATCTGCTATGTGGTTACGTACATGACGATCTGGCAGCGCTCAACGGAGGCGGAGGCGGCAATGCAGGCGTTTTTTCATCTGCCGGCGACCTTGCCAAATTCTGCATGATGATGCTCGGTGGCGGAAAGTACCAGGGGGAGCAGATCATAAAGGGATCAACCGTGGAGTTGTTTACCAGAGAGCCCGCTTACGCACGCAATATCCACCGTGCTTTGGGCTTCGACCGCCGGCCACAGTCGTCGCCCTTTTCCGGTGGATACGGACATACCGGATATACGGGATGTATAATATGGATCGACCCCGGTCGCGACCTTTTCATGGTGTTCCTCAGCAACAGGGTATACCCCACACGCCTTAACTCGGGACTTCAGGCTTCGGGACTGAGAACGAAGCTATGGGAGATAATTACAGGAAGGAAACAATAAATAGGGTCTTTTTAGGTTTTTGAAAATCAGGTGGACCCGGGAATAATTTGAGATTTATGAATAGCAGGAATATATTGGTTGCTGTGTTATCCGTAGTTGTCGTGGCGGGTGCAATATTTTTGTTCAGGTCGTTGTCGGAGCCTTCAGCGGCAGATGTCGACGCCATGCTGGCCGGATCGATGTGCAAAGCCAAAGCCGAATGCCCCCGGATGATAGACCACATAACCAGGATGGACAGCATCACATCGTCGCGCCCGCGGGACTACAGCTATTATTATACTATAGTGGGCCTTCCGCGCGATTCGATAAATGCCGGTGAGTTCGGGCGCGTTATGACTCGGAGCCTGCGGGATATGGCACGCAATTCGTCCAACAGCAGAGTATTTGAAAAATACAAAATAACGATTCACCACTTCTATCGCTACGACGACGGGCAGATGCTGTTTGAGTATACGATAACCCCCGATATGTACAAATAGCCGCTATGTTGGATATGGGCCGCAGGAAACAGTCGCAACCGGTCTCCGAACCGCGCCGGCGTCTCGCTACGAGACTTGAAGCCCTGCGCGGGTACGACACCTTGCAGGACGACAGCCTCGATATTCTTGCCGGTATCGTGCAGGAGATACGCCCGTTCCCGTATATCAACATCCGGCATGCGCAGGGGCAACTGGCATACCTGACGGGGATATTGGAAGGCGACGAAGTTCTGCTTGCGACCTTTCGGGAGTTGGTGTTAAAGGTTTTTGCCGGATCCAATGTTACGGAAGTGCTTAACGAAAGCGGAATAAACAGCGAGCATAATTTTTTCAGGGAACTGCGTAAGAGGCTTAAACATAAAATATTGCCTCCTTTGAGGAGCCCGGGGAGTTTCAGTCATGCCATCGATACTCTTTTTTGTCGCAAAACCGACTACCGGTGGGTCGAAGGGGTCGACGAGCGTGTATGGATCGGGTTGTTCGACACTCTCAACCTCGACCGACATATCGATGGAGAGAAGACTGTCGTACGGTTATGCAAGTCGTTGTGTATAACGTCGAGCCGTATAAGTGCCCTGGGGGTCGAACCCGATATACAGCGCTGCATAGACGATGAAGAACAACTGCTGTTCATAAAACAGAACCGCACCACCCTCGAACTGGCTATGTTGCTTGGTGAGGGCGGTTCTGCGGAGGGGAACCCGGCTGCCGTCGCCGAAAGGCTCTCGGAGGAGCTGTCGCAATGCGAATTGGTGATTGGGCGCATACGCGACGGGATAAGTGAGTATGGCACCAGCCTGCATCAAACCTACGTTATGTTGCGCCTCGGGCAGCTGATCGACCGCATACGGATGATACTCGACATCGTTTCGCGTGATAAGATTGCCGATCCAGGGCGTGTGGTGCATCATTTCAGGGCCATTGTCAAGAATGAAAACACCAAGACGAGTCTGCGATCACTGGTGCACGACAACATAGAATTCCTTGCTTACCGCATAGCCGAGCACGAGCGCAATACTGGAGAGCACTATATTACCGTTACGCGCAAGGAGTATTGGCAGATGCTACGTTCGGCCATGGGCGGAGGAGTGATAATTTCGTTTGTCGCCATAATAAAATCGCTGTTCCACTTCATACGTCTGGCTCCATTCTGGCAGGGTTTCGCCTATAGTGTTAACTATGCCGCCGGCTTTATAGGCATCTACGCTTCGGGATCGACATTGGCTACCAAGCAGCCGGCCATGACGGCGTCGGCAATAGCAAGTTCGCTCGACGGCCCCAACCGGAACCACCCCAATCTGGCGGAGTTGGCAATACTGGTTTCGGAGGTAGTCCGCAGCCAGACGGCGTCGTTTGTCGGCAATCTGGCGATAGTATTTCCGTTGACTTTGTGCATCGCATGGCTATGGAACATTGTTTTCGGCTTTCCGATAGTCGACGGCGCTGCGGCCCAGGCGATGCTGGATAATCAGAATCCGCTCAAGTCGCTTAGCCTGTTGTACGCCTGCTTCACAGGGATATTTCTCTACCTGTCGGGAATTATTTCGGGATTCTTCGACAATCTGGCAATCTATGGCAATATTCCCGAACGCCTGCGCCAGCACCCGTGGCTGCGCAGCCGCCTGACGGGCTCGAAGGTCGAAAAAATAGCCGACTACACGGGGCACCACCTGGGAGGAATAATGGGGAACCTCTGCCTTGGTTTTTTTCTGGGAATGGCCGGATTTGTGGGCGATACGTTCGGCATAAGTTTCGATATACGCCACATAACAATATCTACCGGTAATTTTGCAATCGGGTTGCAGGGATTGGGCTTTAATGTTTCGACCTCCGACCTCATATGGACCACCGTCGGGGTTTTGATGATAGGATTTCTAAATTTCCTTGTCAGTTTTTCGCTCGCCTTCTTCACGGCACTGTTCTCGCGCAAGGTGCGTTTCAGGCACTACAGGCGCTTTATGCTATATCTTTCACGGCTGCTGGTGCGCTACCCGCTCGACTTTATACGTCCGCCGAAGACTCAGCGCAAACCGTCGGACTTCCTGCGCCACAGAGCACGCCCCAAGGTGTCATAAAAGGTCGTGGCCGCCTATTTCCTGAATATGTTCAGGCGGGATATAATCCTGTTGCGGCGCGGAATTATCGCTCCCTCGACCAGAAGCAGCGCAAGCGCTAAGGCTAAAGGATATTGAAACTGCTCGTTGAATTCCTCAAATATTGTTGATGTCAGGCGGCTTTTTTCGCTTTTATTGATCTCAGCGATTATTTCACTGAGCCCTACGCTTTTGCTTGTTGCACGTATATAGGCTCCCGAACCTGTGATGGCTATTTTTTCGAGCATCGTTTCGTCCAGTTTCGACACAACTATATTGCCTTCGGCGTCTTTAAGGAAATCCCCGTTTATTGAAATAGGGGCTCCTTCAGGTGTTCCTATCCCTATGGTATAGATTTTTATGCCTTTTGCTGCGGCAGCTTCGGCGGCGGCCAGGGCATCGTCCTCGTGGTTTTCACCGTCGGAGATTATAACCAGTACCCTGCCTGCATCGCTGTTCGACGAGAACGACGATGAGGCGAGATTTATAGCCGCACCGATTGCCGTCCCCTGGCGTGATATCATGTCGTTGGACAAACGTTCCACAAAGTTGCGGGCAGTGGTATAGTCCGATGTAACAGGCAGTTGTACGTATGCGTCTCCCGCAAATGCGATCAGCCCGACATTATCCTGTTGTATTCCGTCCAGCAGACGCATGATCGCGAACTTGGTGCGTGCAAGGCGGTTGGGTTCGAAATCTTCGGCCAGCATACTGTTCGATACGTCTACGGCAAGGATCAACTCGATACCTTCACGTGTGACCTCGCGCAATTTAGCCCCGGACTGTGGACGTGCTACTGCCAATATCAGCATCGCCATTGCGGCGAGATATATTATGAATTTATTGCGCACTTTCAGGGGCGAGGCATCCGGTATCAGGGTAGCGACCGTCTCAATCTTCCCGAAACGGGCTATACGGCGTTTGCGTCCACGTACGGATACGATAAACAGCCCCCACAAAACGGGAAGCGACAACAACAGGTAGAGCCACTGGGGCGAAGCGAATCGGAACATCTGTTATATCATTTTGACCTCAGGTTACACCTGCAGGCGAGAACCGTTAATATCACTGTTTTGATATGAATGCCGGACAAATATTCTGGACCTTGTTATGAGAGTAACGCAGGCCATCATACTTTTGCCGTTTATGGTATTTGCCTTAACCACAGAAATCTCAATAAAAATTCCAGTGCCAGCAGAGCTATCGCTCCCAAAATGAAGCCTGCGAAACGGTCGTCGTAACTCGTGAAATTATCCACCTCGACCTTAGAGCGTTCCATAGAATTGATCCTGTCGTAGATAGCCGTCAACTTGTTTTTATCGGTGGCGCGAAAGTACTCTCCTCCAGTTTGAGATGCTATTTTACCCATGACCTCCTCGTCTATCTCCACTTTGGCCTGCTGGAAAGTCATGTTACCCCACATGTCTATTGCCGGATATGGCGCCATACCCATGCTGCCTACACCTATGGTGTATACCCTGATCCCCAGAGATTGGGCTATTTCCGATGCCGTCAGTGGTGCTATCTGGCCCCTGTTGTTGACACCATCGGTGAGTAATATCACTACCTTGCTTTTTGCCGGACTCTCTTTCAGGCGATTGACCGCCGTGGCCAAACCGTTGCCTATTGCCGTGCCATCCTCAATTATGCCGCTCGATACCTGCGACAGCAGATTGAGCAACGACCGGCGGTCGGTAGTCAGCGGGCACTGCGTGAAACTTTCGCCGGCAAATACCACCAGTCCTATGCGGTCGGTGGGCCGGTCGTTGATGAAATGCGCTGCGACCTCTTTGGCTGCCGTAATACGGTCCGGGTCAAAATCGCGTGCGAGCATACTGCTCGAAATGTCGAGCGCCAGCACAATGTCGATCCCCTCGGATGTCGTACGCGAATTGCTTTCGCTCGATTGAGGCCGTGCAATCGCCACTATCAAAAGAGCGAAGGCCATGCATCGCAATGCGAACGGAATGTGCCGCAGATAGTACCTTACCGTGCGGGACTGTTGCCCGAAACCACCCGTCGACGAGATGCGTATTGTGGCGCCGCCCTGCATCGTGCGGTAGACATAGTATGCCACCATCGGCACTACCAGCAACAACAGCCACAACAACTTCGGATTTGCAAATCTGACTATATCCATAAAAATTACTTATTTCATATCCCGGAAAATGCTCGGACAGATGCGTCACCTTCTCCATCCTAAACTTATCGGTGAATTTGGCCCATCTCCATGAATCGCGAGTATGCACCCGCCTGCTTCTCCACTCTCCGGTGCAACTTGGAAATAACCGGGACCCATATAGGTAAATCTCCTTATATAATGCCTGTTACCAATTTTTTACCGAACTTCGCGAACCTTTCACCTTCTGAGCTTCATTGACCTTCTCACGTGTCCGGTCTTCGTTCTCCTGCATTGCTTCGAGCATGCGTTCCGCTTCTTCGGGACTCATTTTTGCCTCCTGCGGCTGTGGTTGGCCGGGTTTCTGCTGCTCGTCCTTATCATCCTGATCCTTATTCTGGTCTTTGTTCTGGTCTTTGTTCTGGTCTTTATTCTGATCTTTATTCTGATCTTTGTTCTGATCCTTATTCTGGTCCTTGTTCTGCTGGTCGTCCAGTAATTTTTTGGTGTAGGCGTAATTGAATTTGGCCTGTTGGTCGTCGGGATTCAGGCGCATGGCGCTTTTGTAAGCCTCAAGCGCCTCTTGCAACTTGCGTTGCTGAAAAAAGGCATTCCCCTCGTTGTAGTACGACTCCGATATCACTCCCGCTGGTAACTGATCCTTGGCCTCGACCAACGACCCGTACAACTGTCCGGCTTCCTCATAACGGTTCTGTTTGTAAAGCGAACCGGCAAGGTTGTAAATTCCCTCCGGCGAAGGTGTGTTCTCCAGGGAGCGGCGGTAGGCGACTTCCGACTCCACATAATTCTGCCTCTCGAACTCCTTATTGCCCGACCGGATATAGCGGCGACCGCCTGCTGCCTGCGAAAAAGCGGGCCCTGCCATGGTTGCCATACATAATATCAACATCAAGCGTCTCATGCCTGCTCCTCCTCTTTAGGTAAGGATTCTTTCTTATCTTCCTCCTGTGGTTTTGTCTCCTCGATGAAATAATAGGCCTCGAAATAGACCTTGTCGTTCTGGTCGGGATCGGGAATAAATTTGGCGAATTTGACCAGGTCGGCCGTGGTCAGCAGGTCGGTCAATTCGTTATAGCTTTTTTGGGAGATATTCAATTTTCCGACCGCCCCGGTGATCTCCTCCGAAGTCATCTCCATGGCGTTTATCCCGAACCGCCGGACCATATATTCGCGCAGAATATCCGTAAGCGAGCTGTAATAAAGTTTATGTTTGTTATTTTGCCACACTTTCTGGCTATGCAGTATCTCCAGGGCTTTGATTGCCGCCAGATGTGGCGGTATCTCCTGGCGGCGGAAGAGTGATTTGCCTCTCCTGTGGCGCGAAACCAGCACGTAAATTATGGCGGCTATGAGCCCCAGCAACCACAATACTCCTGCAAGGGGCAAAAACCTGACGAGTTCGGCGGCAACAAATGGAGCCTGCAACTGTCCCTTTATATCGTAGATGGTCTGGGTTGTGGTATCGATTTCAAACGTCTTTACGACGATCTGCATCGAGTCGCGCGACCAGATGGTGTCAGTTACATTCTTATCGGCATAGATCAGAGGGAATTTCCCCAGTTTGAACGCACCATCCTCGAAAGTGGTAAGGGTATACTCCTTGGCCAGCACCACATCCCGCCCCTTTACCGATACTGTGTCGGCAGGGCCTTCCTTCACGATCTCGACCCCATCCCATATGGTACCTTTGTCGAAAACAGGGAATCCGACCACCTGCACCATATCTTTGCTCACCTCGACCCTCAGACTGAACAGATCGCCGATCATCACCGTATCACGGCTCAGGCTGGCTTCTACCCGCGGCGGCATCGTCTGCGCACCCGCTCCGACTGCCGCTAACGACAAGAGTATCGTCAACTCACAAATAAACAACCTCATAACAACATTTATCGCTGTTTGAATAACTTTATAAGCGCCTTAACATAATCGTCACCCGTAGCGATATTCGCCGAGTCGACCCGGCTGCGCTTCAGCGTGCGGTCGATAGTCTGGCTTATACGCAGCCAATATTCTCCATAATGGCGCCTCACACTGACGGAAGATGTGTCGACCCATACCCTGCGTCCGCTCTCTGCATCCCGGAATTCGGCTATGCCCACGTCGGGAAGCACTGTCTCGCGTTCGTCGAATATGCGTATCCCAACCACGTCGTGTTTCCCCACGGCTATTTTCAATGCGTCGTCGAAAGCACACCCGCCACCGCCATCCAGGTCGTCGAAATCCGACAGAACGAAAGCCGTGCACCGTTTTTTTATCGCATTGGTCAGATAACGCAACGGTTCGGAAAGCGACGTGCCGTTTCCTTCGGGTGTGAACTCGATCAACTCGCGGATTATCATCAGTATGTGCGAACGGCCTTTCTTCGGGGGGATGAATTTCTCTATCCGGTCGCTGAAAAACAGACATCCCACCTTGTCGTTATTTTGCGCTGCCGAGAAAGCCAGCACTGCCGCGATCTCGGTTATGATATCCTTTTTCAGTTTGCTGGTAGTTCCAAACATGCGCGATGCGCTGACATCGACCAGCAGCATCATTGTCAACTCACGTTCTTCCTCATATGTTTTTATATGCGGAACGCTGCTACGGGCTGTGACATTCCAGTCTATATCCCTCACATCGTCGCCCACACGATACTCCCTCACTTCGCTGAAAGCCATGCCGCGCCCCTTGAATGCGCTATGGTATTTCCCTGCGAATATGTCGTTACTCAGACCGCGTGTTTTGATCTCGATCTTGCGTACCTGCCGTAATATTTCGTTGCTGTCCATCTGTTTATGAGGTTGATGGTTGCCGGGCCGCACTGTAGCAGCCCTTGATAAATATCGCTGTCGGCCGTATGCCGCAAACCATGGGACTCACTCCGCAACCGTTAGGGCACTTCCACTTTGTTCAGAATATCGGTTATGATCTCTTCCGAAGTAATGTTCTCGGCCTCGGCCTCATAGGTCAACCCAATGCGGTGGCGCAACACATCGTGGCATACGGCGCGTACATCCTCTGGAATCACATAGCCGCGGCGTTTGATGAACGCGTAGCTTTTTGCAGCTTTGGCCAACGAAATGCTGGCGCGGGGCGATCCTCCGTAACTGATGAGTGGCGTCAGTCCTGCGAGGTTATACTCCTGCGGTTCGCGCGTGGCGAAAATGATATCGATGATATACTTCTCAATCTTTTCGTCCATATACACTTCCGAAGCCACACGGCGGGCCTTGATTATATCCTCGGGCGTGATCACACGGTTAGGTTGCGGATAACCCTCCGAATTGAGGTTCATTCTCACGATATCCCTCTCCTCCTGCTTCTTGGGATATGTGATCCTTGCCTTGAGCATAAAACGGTCGACCTGCGCTTCGGGAAGAGGGTAGGTGCCCTCCTGTTCCAGCGGGTTCTGCGTTGCAAGTACCAGAAACGGTTCGGGCAACATATAAGTTGTATCGCCTATAGTGACCTGACGCTCCTGCATGGCTTCCAAAAGGGCGCTCTGCACCTTCGCCGGCGAACGGTTGATTTCGTCGGCGAGGATAAAGTTGGCGAATACGGGGCCTTTCTTAACCGTGAATTCCTCCTTTTTCTGGCTGTAGATCAGCGTACCGACCAGGTCGGCGGGCAGAAGGTCGGGGGTGAACTGGATCCGGCTGAATTTGGCGTCCATTGTTTTTGCCAGCGTTGTTATGGCCAGCGTTTTCGCCAGACCCGGAACGCCTTCCAGCAGAATATGCCCATTCGACAGCAGGCCGATCAACAGCGTGTCTATCAGGTGGCGTTGCCCCACGATGCACTTTCCGATCTCTACATTCAGAGTGTCCACAAAGACACTTTCGCGCTCTATGCGCTCGTTAAGTTCTTTGATATTAATGACAGCGCTCATAAAAATTATATGGTTTTATTTTCGAGTCCTACAAACCCTTGCTTCCTTGCAGCAGTTTTCGATCTGTTCCCAAACCTTACAACGAAGGAAATGCAAAATTATTGTAAAAAAACCGGATTATAAAAAAATACCCGTTACGGAATAAATTTCAGAGTCTGTTTAAATCTTTTTCAGGAGATTTAAACAGACTCTGAAAGCCCCGGGGGTGTTAATGCGGGTATTGCCGTTTATGGCAACATCCCGGACAGCACCCCGGCGGCATTATATGGATTGTCCGATGCCATAATGCACGAAACCACTGCTATCAAATCGGCTCCGGCAGCGAATATCGCTCCTGCGTTGATCGGATTTATACCGCCTATCGCAACCAGCGGATGGCGGCTGTGATTTCTGACCCACTTTATGCCATCGAGTCCCCATTGTGTCACCGTATCGGTTTTCGTAGGGGTCGAAAAAACCGGACTTATGCCTATATAGTCCACCTCAAGGCCCTCCGCCTCGATTACCTGCTCCCGGCTTTCGACCGAAAGACCGATAATGGCGGCAGGGCCCAGCAACCGGCGGGCCGTAGATGCATCCATATCGCTCTGCCCCAGATGCACTCCTGCCGCGCCTGCAGCCAATGCAACATCCACCCTGTCGTTGATTATCAGCGGGACTCCGTATTTGTCCAGCATCGCTTTCAACGCGCATGCCAACGCTACAAAATCCCTCGTCGGACAATCCTTTTCGCGCAGTTGCACCAACCCTACACCACCACCCACCGCCTGCTCAACGGTCCATAAAAAATCTTTGCCTCCGAGCATCCCGCGGTCGGTGACAAGATAAAGCCCCGGGAGGATCACTTTCCGGTCCTGACCCTTAGGGTCTCTTTAAATTGACGTTCGGTCAGCGTATGCATCACATCCAGCAGGTTCAACTGCAACGATCCGGGACCCGTAGACTCCGCGGCAGCAATCTCGCCACACACGGCCATAAACGCGGCCGCCGACAATGCAGCATGGAACGGGTTGTCGTCGACAGCGGCAAAAGCGCCCAATATTGCCGTCGCACTACACCCCAGGCCCGTAACTTTAGGCATCATCGTCGATCCGTTGTCGACATATCCCGTCTTGACACCGTCGGTAATGATATCCGTTTCACCGCTCATGCTCACCACACACCCCTTGTCCCGCGCCAGGGCTACCGCCGCTTTGTGGGCATCCATCGATCCGACGGTACTGTCCACTCCCTTCGATTCGACAACGATACCGGCAAGCGACATGATCTCGCCCGGATTGCCACGCACAAAGCGAGGCGTCGCAACCTCGAACAACTCATCAACCACCCTGTTGCGGTAGGCCGTAGCCCCCGCGCCTACAGGATCCATCACCGTAGGTTTACCCAACTCTGTTGCCGTACGCAGCGCCGTTTTCATACTCGACACAAACTCTCCGTCCAACGTACCTATGTTTATAACCGTCGCCGCGCAAAGCCGCACCATATCTTCTATCTCGTCCGACGCATGCGCCATGATCGGCGACGCCCCGGCCGCGAGAAGCGCGTTGGCCGTATTGTTCATAACTACAAAGTTGGTGATATTAAGCACCAGGGGAGCCTGGGCCCTCACCTTCAAAATGTTGTTCCAAATGTAATCCTTCATCTTTTCACTTGATCTTTGTATATTGTTTCAATTTTTCTGCAAACAATATTGTTACGTCCTTATTCTTCACATAAATAGTGCCCTCGGCACACAACTCCCCAAGGGCGCGGGCCAACGCCGGGCGTGTAACGCGGAACAGGTCGGCCATCTCGTTTTGGGTCATGTTGTTCCTGAACGAGGTTGCACCCGCCTCCGCACTGCGATCGAGCAAAAATCTGGCCAGTCTGCCTTTTATCGTTCTGTAGGCCTGGAAAGTCACCTTGTCGGACAGTATTTTATCGGGGCCCGAGACGATTTCAAGGAAGTTAATCATAACGCGCCGGTTGCGTCCCATCATTTCGACAAGTTCCTCTCGCGAAACCGAAACGACACGTACCGGAGTGTCGGCAATAAACGTTGCAGGCAGCGCCCCGTTTCCGCAGAAAAGGAAAGCCGGCGCAATCAGGGCCGGAGAAGCGATCTTCTCCACAACTGCGTTGCCCGACTCCCCGCCACTTTTCTCTACCGACAACAAGCCATCGGTGAGGATCAGCAGATGCCCTATGCGGCTCCCTTCAAGTGCCACGACATCGCCACGCGAATACAGCCTCACAGTGTGGGCCGTACGGCGCAACTCTGCCGAAACATCAATCGGATCGAGGCCGTTGAACAATCTGCAATTGTATATGTTATCTGTCATAAGCGGCACAAGGCTTCCAACAAAGATAGGAATTATATGAATTATATCATATATTTGTGGGTGCAAAAAATGCCATTATGAAAGGCTATTGATATTACAACGGCACACATAGGGGATATGCATACCCCCCCCGGTTATAATAAAACGAGGCCCGTCGTGCACCGGAATCAGAAACGCAGCTCATCATGAAAAGCCGGGAAACATATATGGTGGCGGGCTCGGGATACAAGAGACTGAGAAACTGTTTAAAAATATTTCTCTCGTTCTTTTCCTCCGATATTTGCTCCATATTCCCGATATGCAGTTTCATACCGGCGAAAAACACTACCGGGAATATGTGAACGATAATTTCGGTAATATTTTTAAACAGTTTCTGAAATTCGAAAACCTAAACGATATTTTTTTCAAATTATGAAACGCTCCAGACTTTTGTTCACCCTGGGAGTACCCGCCGTAGCCGCGGGGTGCACCGGGCAGACCCAGACACAACAACCCAACGTCATTATCATCCTGGCCGACGACCTCGGGTTCGGGGATATCGGCTGCAATGGGGCCACCGGGATTTCGACTCCTGGCATCGACTCGCTGGCTTCCAGCGGAATCCGTTTTACAAACGCTCACAGTACAGCTGCTATGAGCACTCCTTCGCGCTATTCGATGCTCACGGGCGAGTACGCGTTCCGCAGGGAAGGAACCGGAATTGCGGCGGGCAACGCCGCCATGATCATACGTCCGGACCGTTACACGCTGGCCGACATGTTTCAACGCAGGGGCTACGCCACGGGAGTTGTCGGCAAATGGCACCTCGGGCTGGGCGACGTGACCGGAGAGCAGGACTGGAATGGACACATCACCCCCGGTCCTTCGGACATCGGCTTCGGCTACTCGTTCATCATGGCTGCCACGGGCGACCGCGTGCCGTGTGTATATGTCGAGAACGAACACATAGTGAATCTCGATCCGAACGACCCCGTTGAGGTTAGTTACACCGACCCGTTCCCGGGTGAGCCTACGGGCAAAAACAATCCCGGGTTGCTGAAGATGCACCCTTCGCACGGGCACGACATGGCTATCGTCAACGGCATATCGCGGATAGGCTACATGAAGGGAGGCAAAAGCGCCCTATGGGAAGACGAGACGATCAACGACGTGATCACAGCCAAAGCGCTGTCGTTTATCGAGGACAATGCGAAGAAACCGTTCTTCCTCTATTTTGCCACCAACGACATCCATGTTCCGAGGGTGCCGCACCCCAGGTTCGCAGGCAAGAGCGGCATGGGCCCCCGGGGTGACGCCATCCTCGAATTCGACTGGACGGTGGGAGAGATAGTCAACGCTGTCAAAAAGGCGGGGATAGAAAAAAACACCATAATAATCCTGTCGAGCGACAACGGACCCGTTGTCGATGACGGATACCGCGACCAGGCCTGGGAACTTCTGGGCGACCATACTCCGGCCGGCCCTTATCGCGGTGGCAAATACAGCGCCTTCGACGGAGGCACCAAAGTACCGTGCCTGCTGTCATGGCCGGGACAGGTGGAACCCGGCGTGTCCGACGCATTGCTCTGCCAAACCGACTGGTTCGCATCGCTTGCATCGCTAATCGGAGTTGACATCCCTAAAGGAGCCGCACCCGACAGCGAGAATCTCCTGCCGGCATGGTTGGGCAAAGAACCTGCAGGCAGGCAGTTCCTCGTCGTGGAAAACGCAACCAAAACCCTGTCGCTGATAACGCCCGACTGGAAATATATCCCTGGGAATGACCAATCCAAAGTAGAATACTATACCAAAATGGAACTTGGGAACGACAAAAACCCGCAACTATACCACCTGAAGGTGGATCCGGGCGAAAAATACAACTATGCCCCGATATATCCCGCAATAGCAGACAGTCTCGCAATAAAACTCACCGAAATAATAAACAAATAAAAAACGTCCGTTTTCTTTATACAACTTCGACCGCGACTTTTTTGAAAAAAAGTCGCCCAAAAAACTTCAATCATTATTTTGCTGCGACATTATAGATGTTAGGATATAGGAGGTAAGCCCTTAAATATTAGCATTGTTTTGAGGGGCTTACCTCCTATATCCTAACATCTGCAAAATCATAGCAAGGTCAGGATTAAAAGTTTTTGGTGCCGCTTTTTTCAAAAAGCGGCAGTTGGAGGCTGCACAGGGAAAACGAACGTTTGATTGCATGTAATGAAGAAGATTGTTCTTTCGCCTTTTGCCAAGCCTCTTTATGTTATGCTTAAGCCTGTCGGGGCGCAGTGTAATCTGCGTTGCGACTACTGCTATTATCTTGAGAAGAAGGAGTTGTATCCTGATATCAACGTGACGCGGATGAGCGAGGCGATGTTGGAGAAGTTCACCGAACAATACCTCTCGTCGCAGACTGTGCCCGAGGTGCTGTTTATGTGGCACGGGGGCGAGACATTGATGCGCAATATCGGGTTCTACAAAAAGGCGCTCGAATTCCAGCGCAGGTACGGCCGCGGCCGCAAGATCGACAACTGCCTTCAAACTAACGGCACGCTGCTAAATGACGAATGGTGCCGTTTTTTCAAAGAGAATAATTTTTTGATAGGCATTTCGGTCGACGGGCCGCGCAGGTTCCATGACCGCTATCGCAAGCGTGCCGACGGCAGCCCTTCGTTCGACGATGTGATGCGTGGCATAGGGTTGTTGAAAAAACATGGAGTCGAGTTCAATATCATGGGGGTGGTCAACGACTGCAATGTCGATTATCCCCTGGAGTTTTACGATTTTTTCCGCGAACTCGATTGCCGCTACATACAGTTTGCGCCAATCGTGGAGACCGTGGAAGGCAAACCTGCCCCGTGGAATGTCCCAGCCGGGAAATGGGGCGATTTTCTGATCACCATTTTCGACCGGTGGGTCAAAGAAGATGTGGGCAAGTTCTATGTCCAGTATTTCGATTCGACGCTGGCCAACTGGATGGGCCAGGCGCCGGGAGTTTGCACCCTGGCCCGCACATGCGGCCATGCGGGGGTTATGGAGTTCAATGGCGATGTGTATTCGTGTGATCACTATGTGTTCCCGGAGAACAAATTGGGGAATATAAACTCGTCTACGCTGTTGGAAATGATGTATTCGCCGCAGCAGTTGCGTTTCGGGGCCGACAAAGCCGACCGATTGCCGGATCAATGCCGGCAATGCCGGTACCTGTTCGCCTGCAATGGCGAATGCCCCAAGAACCGTATAATCAGCACGGAAGAGGGCGGGGAGGGGCTGAACTGGTTGTGTGCGGGGTATTATAAATTTTTCCGTCACGTGGCCCCTTATATGGACTTCATGAGAAACGAGTTGCAGCACCAACGCCCGCCGGCAAACATCATGGAGTATCTCAGATATAATAAGTTTTGAACAAGTCTTTCCCGGATGCCGTCAGACACTTCGTTACCTGAACATATGAGTACAAAAATCCCGGCTTACATTGGTAAGCCGGGATTTTATCTAAGCCGCATCGCAGTTGTTACCACGCAGCCGCAAAAGCAGGGGATTACGCTTTATCGGCGCTGCCCAATACGTTACGAACCTTGTGCATATAGAGTTTCTGCAGCTGGTCGCGGGCCGGGCCGAGATATTTGCGCGGGTCGAACTCCGCGGGCTTCGTGGCAAACACCTCACGAACGGCAGCGGTCATAGCCAGGCGGCCGTCACTGTCGATGTTGATCTTACACACTGCGCTCGTAGCAGCCTTGCGAAGTTCCTCCTCGGGAATACCTATGGCATCCTTCAATGCACCGCCGTACTTGTTGATAGTTGCAACCAGATCCTGCGGAACCGACGAAGCGCCGTGCAACACTATCGGGAATCCAGGAATACGTTTCTCAATCTCCTCAAGGATATCGAAACGCAACGGGGGCGGAACCAGAACGCCGTCAGCGTTGCGGGTACACTGCTCAGGCTTGAACTTATTGGCTCCGTGCGAAGTACCTATAGAAATAGCAAGCGAATCGACGCCGGTTTTCTTCACGAAATCCTCCACTTCCTCGGGGCGCGTATAGGTGTGATGCTCAGCTGAAACCTCGTCTTCAACGCCCGCCAGAACACCCAGTTCACCCTCGACCGTCACACCGTGTGCGTGGGCATACTCTACGACCTTTTTCGTCAAAGCCACGTTGTCGTCATAAGAATGGTGCGAACCGTCGATCATCACCGATGAAAAGCCCATGTCGATACACGACTTGCAAAGTTCGAACGTGTCACCGTGGTCGAGGTGGAGCACGATGGGAATATTTTTGCCCAACTCTTTGGCATACTCGACAGCGCCCTGTGCCATATAGCGCAACAATGTCTGGTTGGCATACTTGCGTGCGCCGCTCGACACCTGGAGGATAACAGGCGACGAAGTTTCGACACAAGCCTGGATGATGGCCTGCATTTGCTCCATGTTGTTGAAATTGAACGCCGGGATAGCGTATTTGCCTGCAATCGCCTTGGCAAACAACTCTTTGGTATTCACCAAACCTAACTCTTTGTAAGAAATCATGGTACCGTAATATTTAGTTGGAATTATTTCTTAAAATAATTTACAAATGTACTACATTTTCGGTTTACTCCAATGGGCTTATCTAAAAAATAATCCATATCTTTGTGTCACTTTTAAAAACTAAACTATGTCCGGATTCAAGTATCAGACCCCTTTTCCATTAGCCGCAGACAACACCACATACAGGCTGCTAACCAAAGATTATGTCAGCACCGTGGAATGTGACGGGCGCAAGATCCTGAAAATCGACCCTCGCGGCATAGAGTTGCTCTCCCGCGAGGCTTTCGCCGACGTGTCGTTCTATCTCAGGGCCGCCCATCTGCAAAAACTGGCAAACATACTCGACGATCCCGAAGCTACTGACAACGACAAATTCGTAGCCTACACTATGCTGATGAACCAGGTGGTCTCGGCGGAGGGCGAATTGCCAACGTGCCAGGACACGGGAACTGCGATAGCCATCGGACGAAAAGGCGAAAACGTGTACACGGGCGCCAACGACGCCGAGGCGATCTCGAAAGGCGTTTACGAAACCTATCGCGACCGCAACCTGCGCTATTCCCAGGTCGTTCCATTTACGATGACCGACGAGAAGAACAGCGGGACGAACCTTCCGGCACAGATAGATATCTACGCTACCCCCGGCAATACATACGACTTCCTGTTCGTGACCAAGGGCGGAGGCTCGGGCAACAAAACATTCCTGTACCAGCAGACCAAGGCGTTGTTGAACGAAGCTTCGCTGACGGCGTTCATAAAGGAGAAGATCAAAGACCTGGGGACGTCGGCCTGCCCGCCCTACCATTTGGCAGTGGTGATCGGCGGCACATCGGCCGAGGCCTGCCTTACGACGGTCAAAAAAGCGTCGGCAGGATATCTCGACACACTGCCCACGTGCGGCAACGAAGGGGGCCAGGCTTTCCGCGACCTGGAATGGGAGGAAAAAATATTGGACATTTGCCGTAAGAGTGGGGTAGGGGCCCAGTTCGGTGGAAAATACCTGGTGCACGACGTGCGGGTCATACGCCTGCCACGCCACGCCGCGTCGTGCCCGGTGGGTATCGGCGTAAGCTGCAGCGCCGACCGTAATATCAAGGGTAAGATCACCGAAGAGGGTATTTTCCTCGAAGAGTTGGAGAAAAATCCGGCACGCTTCCTGCCCAAACAAGCTCCCGGCATGAAACCTGCTGTGGATATAGACCTCGACGAAGGGATGGAAAAAGTGTTGGCGACGCTGTCGAAATACCCTGTCAAAACACGCCTCAACCTGCGCGGGACGCTGATCGTGGCACGTGACATAGCGCATGCCCAGATCAAGAAGATGATCGACGACGGGCAGCCTATGCCCGAGTATTTCAAGAAACACCCGGTATACTATGCCGGACCGGCCAAAACTCCGCAGGGGATGGCTTCAGGCAGCTTCGGGCCTACGACGGCCGGGAGAATGGACTCGTATGTCGACCTGTTTCAGAGTATGGGAGGTTCGATGATCATGGTGGCCAAAGGCAACCGTTCACAGGCCGTGACCGACGCGTGCAAGAAACATGGCGGCTTCTACCTCGGTTCGATAGGCGGGCCGGCGGCGATACTCGCCAAAGACAGCATCAAGTCGGTCGAGGTGGTCGATTTCCCTGAATTGGGCATGGAGGCCGTGAGGAAAATATATGTGGAGGATTTCCCTGCGTTTATTATAGTAGACGATAAGGGGAACGATTTTTTTGCCGAATTCAAATAAGAAACAGTTTCTAAGAAATTGTTTAATTTTCCTGTGGAAAAAGATTTAAGTATATTCCGGTGATGATTTTTGCGTGAAAATAGAGGCGCATAGCGGTGTTCTATGTAACGAAATTTTCACGCGAAAAGCGGCCCGGAAGGGCTTATAATACTTTCCATAGGAAATTTAAACAATTTCTAAGAGTCTGTCTGATTTTCCATGCTAAATTCAGACAGGCCCTGAAGCACGCCCCAGATAATGCCGGGCAGTTCTTTTTTGTTAAGGACTGCCCGGCGGTTTTGAGACGGGGCGTAATAACAGGTTTACACGCGAGCCCCGGACAATAAAACAGGATCATGTTACGTTGTCAGTAAAGCCGGGAGTGTCCCGGCGGGGTCGAACCGGAGTTTTTCAGATAAATACAATCACGATATGAAGCGATTTTTAGTCCTGTCCGTATTTATTTTATCAGCAATTGCGGCACAGGCACAAAAAGTTGTATTTGAGGTAAGCGCCCCGTCCATAGTGATGGCGGGCGAAGCGTTCAGGGTGGAATTTTCGGTAAATGCAAAGCCGGACAATTTTTCGGCACCCGCTATAAGCGGTTTCGAAATATTGGCGGGACCGTCGATGTCACAGGGGCAGAGTATCCAGATTGTGAACGGCAATGTTACGAAAAACGTTAATTTCACCTACACCTATATATTGCAGGCTCCCGCTGAGGGCCGTTATACGATCCCTCCGGCCGAGGTTAAGGTCGACGGGAAAAGCTACTCGACCTCGCCGCATCCGGTGGAGGCGATAAGCGACTCTTCGCAGCAAGGGGCGTCGGGAACGCAGGGACGCAATGGGTCGGGCAATCAGCAGCAGGCTACGGGTGCGACAGTTTCGGCTAACGATATATTCGTCCGTGTGAGCGTCGACAAGACCAGCGTATATAAAGGCCAGCCGCTTAAAGCTATATTCAAACTCTATTCACGGCTGGACCTTAGCGGCGTCGAGAGCCAGAAATTTCCGGCATTCAACGGTTTCTGGACTCAGGAACTCAACCAGGGCAACCAAAAGTGGCAACAGGAGAACGTAAACGGCAATGTATACAGTTCCGTTGTGTTGCGCGAATACCTTCTTTACCCCCAGCAGGCCGGCACATTGCAGATAGAACAGTTCGATATGACGGTTATTGCACAGATCGTGACTCAGGCACGCAGGCAAAGCATGTTCGATGACTTTTTCAGCGGCGGGCCCAATATACAGGAGGTGCGTAAAAAGCTATCGTCCGCCCCCATACGCATCAATGTGAAAGAGTTGCCGTCGGGGGCGCCGGAGAGTTTCAATGGGGCCGTGGGTAAATTTTCTATCGAAAGCCTGCTGTCGCAGGATAAGGTGGCGGCAAACTCGGCATTCACTTATTCGATCAAAATTTCGGGAACCGGCAACCTGCCGCTGATACGCGCTCCGAAAGTAAACCTGCCTACGTCGTTCGAACAGTACAATATAAAAAGTAACGAAAGCCTGTCGACAGGCAGCGGCGGCATTTCGGGTTACCGCCAGTTCGAATACCCGGTGATAGCCCGCGCCGAGGGTGAATATACGGTCGAGCCGGTGGAGTTCACATATTTCAATCCTGAACAGATGCGCTATGTCACCCTATCCACGGCACCGTCGCAGATCGTGGTGTCTCCCGACGCCTCGTCGGCTGCCGATGGCGTGTCACAGGGTTTGGTCAGCGGGCTATCGAAAGAGGATCTGAAAATCATCGGCAAAGATATCCGCTTCATAAAAATAGGCTCCCCGGGGCTCTCACCCAAAGGGAATATATTGTTGGGCAGCGTGGTGTACTATATGATTTTGCTCGTGTTGCTGATCATTGCCGTAGTTCTTTATTTCTACCTTGAGAAGCGTATGCGCCTGATGCGCAATACAGCATTTGTGAAAGGCAAACGGGCGAACAAGGTGGCGTTGCAGCGCTTCCGTGCTGCCGAGCGGTTTATGAAGGAGGGTAATCGTTCGCGGTTCTTCGAGGAGATGCTCAGGGCTTTGTGGGGCTATATGAGCGATAAACTCAATATTCCGGTAGCCAATCTGACAAAGGAGAATGTACGCGATGAACTCCATAAACGCAATTTGCCGCCTGAGTTGAGTGAACGTTTTGTACAAACCATATCGCAGTGCGAATATGCGCAGTACTCGCCAGCCGTTTCGGGAGAAATGAACGAAGTATACGTAAGCGGGGTGGAGTTGATTTCCAAATTCGAATCGCTGATAAAATAGAAAAGCCTGCCATGAAACGTTATATATCGATATTCATTATTTTATCCGCCACACTTTTCGCATCCAGGGCGCAAGACTTCAATGGCATGTGGGACAGGGCCAATACGGCCTATATCAATTCGGATTATGTTTCTGCCATCTCAGCCTACGACTCGATAATGGCTTCGGGGCGTGTCAGTTATAAGCTTTACTACAATATCGGCAACGCCTATTTCAAAGAGGGGCGCATTGCGCAATCCATACTCAATTACAACCGTGCGCTGAAACTATCGCCGACCGACAACGACGTGCGCTATAATCTCGACGTGGCTAACGGGTATGTGAAGGATAAGATTAAGGTTATTCCGGAGTTTTTTCTGAAGCGCTGGATCGGTGAGGCACGTCAGGCGATGAGTGCCAACCAGTGGGCGGTGGCGGGCATTGTATTTTTTGCCCTGATGATGGCTTCTGCCCTGCTTTACCTGCTTACGGGAAAGTTGCCCCTTCGCAAAACAGGTTTTTATGCCGGCATAGCATGTTTAGCGCTTTTTATATTTTCGACTGTAAATTCGATTATCGAGAAACGTGCCTTGACCGATGCTGCAGATGCCATAGTCATGATTTCGGCTGCCGCGGTAAAAAGTTCGCCCGACACTTCGAGCAAAGACCTTTTTGTGTTGCATGAAGGCACTAAGGTGACTATCGTAAGCCGGCTGGGGGCATGGTGCGAAATAGTGATAGCCGACGGTAACAAAGGGTGGATGGAAGGGAAGTCCATCGAGGCTATATAGTATCTGCTTTAGACAGACTCTTAATCGTTAGCTTTCAGATGTCGAAACTACTCGAAGACGTAGCCGGCGAGTTGTCGAAGTTGCCCGGCATAGGACGCCGCACAGCTCTTAGGCTCGCGATGCATATTCTACGGCGCGACCCCCAACAGGCCGAAGCCCTTTCTCGGGCTATCATCGATTTCCGCACGCAGATTAAGCATTGTGAACGATGCAATAATCTGTCGGATACCGATATATGCCCGATATGCAACGATCCGCGCCGTGACCGCACAACGATATGTGTCGTGGAGCAGGTGGGTGACGTGATTTCGGTAGAGAACACCCGCCAGTACAATGGCCTGTACCATGTTCTGGGAGGAGTCATATCGCCCATGCAGGGCATCGGGCCATCGGAATTGAAACTCGACCTGCTTCTGAAGAAGGTGGCGGACGGCGAGGTGAAAGAGGTTATCCTGGCCATAAGTACAACGGTTGAAGGAGAGACCACCCTGTTTTATATCCTGCGCAGATTGGAGGCTTATCCAGGCATTAAAGTCTCGACAATATCGCGTGGCATAGGTTTCGGCGATGAGCTCGAATACGCAGACGAGTTGACCATAGCGCACGCCATACGCAACCGCGTGGCTTTCGACCGTAAATAGCCGGCTGGATAGGTGTAGGAAATATTGTGAAAATGAAAAACTGGAAATTATACGAAATAATCTGGCTGATCTCATTTTCGCTGATAGCAATAGCTGTCTCAACCGTATCGAAGGAGTCTGCATTCAACTTCAGTGTATTTTTAACTGGTGTTTTATGTGTCGTACTGGCAGCCAAGGGGAATATATGGACATATATTTTCGGGCTATATAATACGTCGGCATATGCCTACTTGTCTTACACGAACGGACTGTTCGGCGAAATGGGTCTCAATTTGTTCTTTTTTGTACCCATGAATGTCATCGGCTATATCATGTGGAGGAAACATCTTACGGGCCAGGTTGTAGATATGAAAAAACTAGATGCCGTAACGAACTCGCTTATTATGGCCGGATGCGTTGCCGGAATCGTGGGTTTAGGGTATCTGTTGTCGTTGATCAGGGGACAAAATACGCCGTATATCGATGCGACTACTAATATTTTATCTGTCGCGGCGACCTTGTTGATGGTGCTGCGCTACAGGGAGCAATGGGTATTGTATTTTGTGTTAAATGTTTTTACAGTGATCATGTGGGTAATACGGTTTAATAACGGGAGTCCCGAAGGGATGATCATGATTGTTATGTGGAGCGCATACCTGGTTAATTCTATTTATGGTTACTGGATATGGAATGCCGGGGCATCTATAAAAACAGCGAAATGAAAACCGGATTGACTTTGGGTAAATTTGCCCCACTACACGCGGGACATCAATACCTGATTGAGACAGCGAAGAAAGAGACCGATGAGTTGATTGTAATTATATATGACACAGATATTATCGGAGTACCGCTGCAAATTCGTGCGCGATGGATCAGGCAATTATATCCTGATGTAACTGTAATTGAGGCCTGGGATGGACCTGAAGGGTATTCGCATGAACGGGAGTATGAGATTAAAGAGGAAAATTATGTTCTGGGATTGCTGAACGGGAAAACGGTAACCCATTTTTACTCCAGTGAATATTATGGCCGCCACATGAGCAAAGCGCTTAATGCCATTGACAGGAGGATCGACAGCGACCGCCTGGCATTTCCCGTTTCGGGCACCCGTATAAGGGAGAATCCGTTCCGTTACCGCCGGTATATCAGCGATGTCGTTTATCGTGATTTAATTACCAAAGTGGTTTTTCTGGGAGCGATGTCCACAGGCAAATCCACACTTGCCGAAGCATTGGCAAAAAAATTCAATACGACCTTTGCCGGCGAATATGGACGTGAATATTGGAATACGCATCAGGTAGATAGGCGGGTTAGCCTTAATGCGTTCGATGAGATCGCAATCGGGCATATAGAGCTGGAAGACAAGACGGTCCTTGAGGCTGATAAATATCTTTTTGTCGATACCAACGCGATTACCACCTATATGTATGCACTGGACTACCACGGGAAAGCCCCTGCACGATTGACACAGTTAGCCCTTGAGAACGCCCAACGCTACGACCTGTTTTTTCTTTGCGACGACGACATACCATATGACGATACCTGGGACAGGAGCGGGGAGCAGAAACGAACGGTATTCCATAAACAGGTAATTGCGGATTTGAATGAACGGAAAATCCCTTATATTACCCTGACCGGAGATTTGCCGGCGAGAATTACGCAGGTGGAGGAAGTGTTGAGGAATTTTAAGAAATACTCCAATTTTTACGGAAGCAGATGAATCATATTCCTTTGCCGGTGTTCCCGGATAAAGAACCATGGGTGCTAAAGATAACTCGCCGAGACCTGCTTATTGTATTTACGTTCGAGGGTCGAAGCGATGCGGCGCAACACATCGCGCCGTAACTCTAATTCGTCTGGCAACAAACCGTCGGTGTCTGTATTACGGCGCATACCTATAACGAATTCTATTTCATCGCTGTATATCAGCATACGGTAGAGGTCCAAAGCCGCGCCTGAGTTGTCCGTCTCCTCATGCCGTTCCAACATGTCCAGAACCCTGGTCAGTGTCACTATACCTTCGGTTACAAGGTCGAACGGGGCCATACCCCACGCGGGAGGAAGAGCCGGGTCGACCGATACTTCGCCCCGGATAATAGTCAATCCCATCTCCCTGGCGATGATCTCCGTCACCGGATAACCGCATACCACCCGCCGGCCGTCGGCCTCCTCGATACGCCTGATCATTTCCGGTAAAGCGAACCTGGAAGATGGCGGACACGAAACAAGCAGTAACCGTCTGAGACTTCGCACCTTCAATGCCACACAACTCATATCGTCGGCCGGCTTCGAGACATCGTTACGGCACGCCTTGGAGATAATCTGCATGGCAAGGTCTCCCGACGATATATCGCCGTTGAAAGAGACCAGGTATTCGACAAATGCCCGCAGATTTGCTTCACCCCACCCGAAACGGTAAGAACGCGACTGTTGACCGCTCTGAGTTACGCCATCGGTACAAAAGACCAACCTGTCGCCATCGTCCAGCAATATCTCGGTATTGCGCACACTCAACGACATGCCACCGTCGCGGGGAATCGTTGTCACCTGCCACTGCGCGTCGGACAACGCTCCGCCACGCAACAGCATCACCCGGGGATTGTCGTGTTCGGCAATAAGCACACGCCCGGTAACATTGTCGAAGTCGACTATCGTAAAGGTAGAATAGCCGATCTTGCGGACGCTGCATATCGGCAGGGTCTTTATAACCATCCCTGCCATCCTTACCAGATCTTCACGCGAAGAGGTGAAGTTTAACATCATCGACGAGGTCAATGTCGACAGTATGCTCGCTTTCACCCCGTGCCCCATGCCGTCGGAAAGCACCACTATCGTACGGCGGGAGTCGCAACTGCGGCGTATGATGAAATTGTCGCCGCATATCCTTTCACCCGCGCAGTTGAGCTGCTTGCACGCCGCTTCAAGAAAAAACCGGACAGGCTGCATCGTATCCCACTGTTTGTCACGTTACCACTTAGTTACCATGATAGGCGGAGCCAATGGCGGCATGATCTTCTCGGGCACCTTGGTTTGGACCGATGCGAGAACCGCGACATTATCCGTAGCTACGAAGTCGGCAAACGTGAATGCCCTGCCTGCTATCGTCATGATGCGCTGCGTGATAAGATAACGGCAATGCGCGTTGTAATACGGTATGTTATTTATCATGCAATTCGTGTTCTCGGCGCGCCACACACCATATGAATAGTATCCCGCACCTTCGAATGTACCCACCGCGGGGTATTTCGCAAGTCCTGCAAAATCTTTCCACCAGGTCTTCGTGATATCGCTCGTGAAGTCTATGTTGCGCTGCCATCCATATGCAGTTTGTGAATTTTTCTGGGAAGTGGCGTCGGCCGAAGGAATAGCGGTACCCTGGTAGTTTATATATTCATCGGCAAAACGCCCGAACCCGTGACCTCCCGCCTCGTGTTGGACAACACCCCTGAAATCCCACGGGTATGTCTCCCTACTCATCGGGCACATGGCAATGGAAAGGCCGTCGGCACGCATCCAGCATGTGCCGGCATACTTGGTGCTGTTAAGGACCAGAATAATGCTCAGGTCCTTGCTGGGATCGATGTTGGGGATCGTTTTAGCCCATGTTTCGCACAGTGTGGTATTGCACGTTATACCCGTGCCCTGATTCTCGGTATAACGGACGCTGAATTTCGTATCGTAAGTCGTCCCCCAAGGTTCGTTTGTAATGCCGCTCTGGTTCGACACGGCTGCGATCATGTATATATTGAAATGCGACCGGTATGACTTGTAAGGTTCAACAGCGAAATAATGTTCCACCGCCTGTTTTACAGATTTTTCATACTTCGAGTTGCCGCCGCGGGCCATATCCTGCAATGTAAACCCTTCACCCATGAACACCAGGTCGACTCCATTGCCTATGGTAGCCGACGCCAGGGTCACGATCTCCCCGTCGCTGTAAAACGCCCCCGGATCGTAAACCGCCTGATTCACCGTGATCGACTCCGACGCAAGGCTGCCGTTGATCCCCTGAAGCGATACGGTCCCGTTACGGGCAGCCCCGGAATTCAATCCCACAGTCAGTATTATTGTATATTTATCCTGCGATTTGGTCAGCGTGTGGCTTATCCACGACGGACACAGCACTTCGATCATCGACGCGCACTCGGCAGTGATGGTCAGCACCTCTCCGGCAGCACCTATGGTATAGGTTTTTTGCGCCGGGGTGAGCGTTATCTTGTCGACACTCGCCTGGGTGACGTTTACCGTTTTTTTGATTGAGGCCATTTCGATCTCTACCGTGGCACTGCGTGCCTCTCCCGGGTTGGCTACGACCGAGAATTTTACAGTAGTGCTTCCGACACCTCCCGACGTTTTGTCGATTTGGAGCCATGACGACGCCGATGCCGGAGAGATCGAGGCCGTCCAACTGTCACTGGCGGTAATGTTGGCCGTACCCGATTCGGCTTTATTACCAAAAGAGAGCGAAGGCAAGGTAAGTTCCAACGAATGATTTTCTTCCTTTGAGCCGCACCCGGCCAGCAACACCACCAATACCAGATAGATCAATTTTCTCATGATATGTACTATATGTTTGTTTTTCATTCTGACACTTTTATGTCCTTCCCTCCCGACGTAGATTCTATGATCCCTATAACCGAATTGAGGTTGTTGACAAAAACCGATACCTCCTCGCCCAACAGAAAACCTATCTGCTGAACCATCGACATTTTGCGGTCTATCGTCTCCTGCAACCTCCGTATTATCTCTTCGCCAACAACTCCGGGATTGTCTACATCTCTCAGAAACACCACCATTCCGCCTCCTGTAAAACGCGATGCCGACAACAATATTTTGCGGCCTCCTATCTCGAATACATTAAACAATCCCGATATTTCGGGTGTCGAAAGCCTCAATGCACGCAGCACCTCTTCCGGCACTACGCTCTCCAGGCTCTCTCCCGACAGATTTTCCGCCGCCTGGGAGAGTATTACAGGATCCAGGTCGAGAATCTCGCTCATCTCCCTGTTGGCAAACACGATATTTTCAAACCTGTCGCACACAAGAGCCGCCAACGGCAAATTGAGCAATGTGTCCCTGAACATGGACATTGCCGAAGATAGATCATCTTTAGTCGACGAAAGTTCATTTTCAAGACGTTGTATACGTTCTTTGTAAACCTCGACCCGTTCCATGTCTTGCAGCACGCTTTCCAGTGTTTCGATGGTCACTGCCGCCGAGTCGCAGCTTTTCATGCAGTTACCGCACGAGGTACACTTGTCGTAACTGATCCGCCTGCCGTCACCCGATCTGAATATGGCCGATGTGGGACATGTCTCCTCACAACGGCCGCACTCTGTACATAAACTGTTGGTTATGTAGAAAAACTTCATCGCTTTCGGAGGGCTTTTTAAATTCTGAGGTAAAAGTAGAAATTTTTTTCCATTTCTCATTGTTTTACAAAAGTTTTTGCTTTACTTTGCCGTGTTAAATTTTAATAACATTTTTTTATGAAAGGTTCAGTAAAGTGGTTCGATTCTGCCAAAGGTTATGGCTTTATCACAACCGAAACAGGTAGCGACATTTTTGTTCACTACACCGGCATTAACAAGGAAGGCTTCCGCGGTTTGGAGGAAGGTCAGAAAGTTGAGTTCGAAGTAGGCGAAGGCAAAAAAGGCGAACAAGCTGTTAATGTGAATGTAATAGGATAAACAATAAGATTGTTTCTATTCAAACAGTAAGGCATCCTCTCGGGGATGCCTTTTGTGTTTTGCTTGCAGACTTCATATAAATCCTCCAGACGTGCCGGTTTTACAAAAACCTTTCCGCAGGCATCGAGGCCAGCAGGCGTTCGAGGTCTTCGGGAGTGTCGATGGCAATAGTTTCGGAAACCGTTTCGGCGACACGTATCCTGTATCCGTTTTCCAGCCAGCGCAACTGTTCCAGTGATTCGGCCTTCTCCAACTTCCCCCTGCCGAGAGCGGTGACCTCGCGAAGGATTTCTGAACGGTAGGCGTAGAGTCCTATGTGTTTATAATATACGTGTGCCTGTTGCCACTGTCGCTGTTCCACTCCACGTAGGAACGGGACCACCGACCGGCTGAAATAAAGTGCCTCGCCACGCGACGAAAGCACCACCTTCGGAGTGTTGGGATTGAAAATATCCTCCGACGGTGAAAATTTTTTGACCAACGTCCCTATCTCCGTCGAGGGATCATCGAAAAGGGCACGGATTTTAGTGAGGTGTTCCGTGCTGACAAAAGGCTCGTCACCCTGTACGTTCACCACCACATCGAAAACAATACCGCTGTCGGCCGAGTAGATATCCAATGCCTCCGCCGCACGGTCGGTCCCGCTTTGATGCAACGGCGAAGTCATCACCGCCCTGCCCCCGAACGCCTCCACCGCCTCGCGGATACGATCATCGTCGGTAGCCACACAAAGGTGTTCGTAATGCGCCGCAGTACGCTCGTAAACCCTATGTATCATGCTCTTACCTGCGATCCGCACGAGTGGTTTACCTGGGAAGCGCGTCGAAGCGTAACGCGCCGGAATAACTGCCAGAAAATTCATAATACAAGTAGTTTATCATATTGCGCCGGCGCCGCAGGACTCTCCTCCACACGGACGGCACGGTTTAAAATCTGTCCGCCAGCGTCTTGATATGTCTGGGCATCGCACAGCCTGCCTCACCGCAGAAAGCGGCAGACAGGCTCTATATGACTGTTAGTTTTGCAAATTTCTTGAGTATCGTTTTCTTCCCGTATACCGGTTCATCGAAGGAGATCACAAACTTTTGATCGTCGCCGAAAGCCTCGATAGCCTCGATGGTTCCGCCGCCGAATTTTGCATGCCGCACCCGGGACCCGACCACGATATCGCCTGTCGCAACCGGTGCCTCCGCCCCGGCTGCAACCTGAGTCGAAGCCTGCGGCCTCGTCCCGAGACTCCTGAAGCGCGGATCTGCCACCGGCTGCGGTGACACGGGCTTTGAATGCCCAGGTATGTCGCCACGGCGCGGATAATCCGTCCTGCGGCCCGCCTGTCCCTCCGGTTGCCGCTCACTCCGCTGCCCGGCTCCGGCACCCATAAAACGCTCTTTGGTCTCCACAACCCGCGACGGGACATCGGCGCCGCTTCCCAGGTCGAAGTCCACATCGAGGAACTCGCCCGAGATCTCACCCAAAAAACGGCTCGGACGGCAGAACTCCATGCTGCCCCACTTGAAGCGGGTTTCCGAAAACGACAAAAACACCCGTTCCATGGCTCGCGTAAGAGCCACATAGAACAGCCTTCGCTCCTCCTCCAACTCATCGGCCGACGAAGCGCTCATCACACCCGGGAAAAGGTTCTCCTCCATTCCCGTCACGAACACGTTCTTAAACTCCAACCCTTTGGCGCTATGCACCGTCATCAGCGTCACTTTGTCGCGGTCTTCCGCCGATTCGTTGTCCATGTCGGTCAAAAGAGCTACGTCCTGCAACCACTCGGATATTGTCGGCGGCAAGGGCTCTTCACCCGTTTCCAGTTTCTCGCGCACCCAGTCGTCGGCGAAAGACTTCATCGAATTCAACAACTCCTCGATATTATCCAGCGCACTCTGCGCCTCGGGTGAGAAGCGGTCCATTTTGTATATGCCGATAATGCCGCTGCGGGTGGCCACCTCCAGACCGAATTCATAAAGCCCCATCTGTTCACGCGACAATGATAGCGAAGTGATCAGCGAGGAGAATTCGCGCAGTTTGTTCGCCGCGGCTCCCTTCAGGTCGGCCTCGGCGGGTTCTATCGACCCTATAGTTTCCCATATCGACATGCTGCGCTGAGCTGCCGCACGGGTTATTTTCTCAAGCGTCGTGTCGCCTATTCCCCGCGTGGGATAGTTTATTATGCGACGCAGGGCTTCGTCGTCGCGTGGATTGACCACCAGGCGGATATATGCCATAAGGTCCTTTATTTCTTTGCGCTGGTAGAACGACATGCCGCCGTATATCTTATATGGTATCCCTCTGCGCCGCAAAGCCTCCTCCAGCACGCGCGATTGGGCATTGGTGCGGTAAAGTATGGCTATGTCGCTCCATTGCGAACCGCTCCGTGACAGGCAACGCATCTGGTCGGCAACTATAGATGCCTCCTCCTGATCGGTGTAAGCCTTCAACACCTTTATGCCATCGCCTTTCTGTCCTTCCGAAAAAGAGGTCTTCTTGATGCGGTTGCTGTTTTTGGCGATTACACTGTTGGCGGCATCGACTATTGTCTGCGTGGAACGGTAGTTGCGTTCGAGTTTGAAAAGGCGCGCCGCCGGAAAATCTTTCTGGAAGCGCAATATATTCTCAATCCTGGCTCCACGGAACGAATAGATGCTCTGCGAATCGTCGCCCACAACGCATATATTCCCGCGGCCCTCAGCCAACCGTTTAACTATCAGGTATTGGGCGTAATTCGTATCCTGGTACTCGTCGACCAGCAGATGGGTAAACTGGTTGCGGTAACGGTCCAGGGCATCTGGAAAATCCCGGAACAGTATATTGATATACAACAGAAGATCGTCGAAATCCATCGCCCCGTTCTGTTTACATCGCGCCACATACCGCTTGTACACTTCTACCGTCTGGGGCTTTTTGCGGTCGCGGTCCTCGGTCAACAGCGCCGTATTGGCCTCATACGAAGCCGCGGTCACCAGGTTGTTTTTAGCCATCGATATACGGGCCTGTATATCTTTGGGCTTATAGGTCTCGTCGCTAAGGTCGAGTTCCTTTATGATGTTTTTTATCAGGTTACGGCTGTCGGCCGAGTCGTAGATAGTAAAATCGGAAGGAAAACCCAGCCGTGAAGCCTCGGCGCGCAATATCCGGTAGAATATCGAGTGGAAAGTACCCATCCACAACCTGCGGCTACGGCGTTCACCCACTATCGTTGCTATGCGTTCGCGCATTTCGCGGGCAGCCTTATTGGTAAAAGTCAGCGCCAACACCCTGTCGGGTTCGATGCCGCTATCGAGCATATATGCTATGCGGGTGGTCAACACCCTGGTTTTTCCCGACCCCGCCCCCGCGACTATAAGCGATGGCCCCTCGAAATTGATCACAGCCTCGCGTTGGGGGCCGTTAAGGTTATCCAAATACTCTTTCATGCCACGCAAAAATAGATCAATTCCCGCAGACTCAACTCTGAAACCCAGTGAAAATATAAACACTTTCATCAACAAGTTCTGCGAAGCCATATCAAGTGCCTGTATAAAGCTGATTTTCGGAAACTATTTTTTTACAGGGGAAAAAATATTATCTTTGTGGAGTTGGTGAAACGCAACGGGGATTGGTATAAGGCGTCTGTGATTTGTATTATTAATGACGTGCTGCCACGGAGAATTTTGCCGGCATAACGCTAACGACCGGAGAAATCACAAACCTGAAAGACATGATAAACCAAATTTCGATGAATGATCTCTTATTGAACGAAACCGGGGAATATTCTGCTCCGCGTGTGGAAGTAGCTGAAATTAAAGTCGAGGCTGGCTTTGCGCAGTCTAATAAAATGAACGGTCTTCCCGACTATGGGGAAATTTTCTAATTAAATCGGGAGGTTGAAAATTATGAAGAAGATATTTTTAGTTCTGGCCGCAGGAGTTATAATCACAGGGTGCGCGACCGACGGCAAAGACACTCCGTCGAAAGAAGTAACGATTACTGTCGGCGCCAACCATGGCGTGCCTGTCAAATCGGCGCCGGACAACGGAGGATTCGAATATGTGGGCTGGTTCGATGAAGCTACCGATCCCTCTACCCGTACAGTACTCAATCCCGTCCCGAATGCCACCGGTGGCCGCGACATATACTGGAGCGCAGGCGACGAGATAGGCGTTTGCCTTACCAGCGAGTATGGAGGGTCGATAAATGGTAACGCAAAATTTTCGTCGGTAGGGGCCAATGGCACCTCGTCGTACGCCGCATTTACATACACCGGCAGTGCTTTGGATGCAGGATTTTATGTAGCTTACTATCCTTATACCACGGCTGCCGATACTGCGGATCCTTCCTGCACAATTCCCGCTGAACAAAAGCAAACCGGCATAGTGCCGAGCACCGAATTCGGCACATACGATTTTAGTTACTCCGACCGTATAAGCATTACCAACTGGTCTTCGGCCTCGTTCACACTGAACCATGCGATAACGGTACTCGAAGTGAGTGTCACTCCCACAGGGATAGAAAAGACCGCGCCGGTGACTATCAACAGCGTAACGCTGAAAAGCGGCGACAATGCGGCTATATTCTATACAACGCTTTCGCTCACTCTTCCAGGCATTGTCCCTACGACCAGCTATGCCAATCCGGTGAGTTCCGTCACGCTTGTCGCCGACGAGGGCACAGGTTACGCACTTTCGGGGCAGGATCAGCCGTATAAATGCTGGATAGTATTCGCAGCGCCGGCCAACGCGGGTGGACAGACTATTGTTCTGAGTGTGAATACATCACAAGGCGAATTTACTTCCGAACCGAGGAATATGCCGGCCGATGGCTTCAAGTCTGGGCTCTATAAATTTACACTCCCGCTGCTACCGTAATCAGCTGGGCGATTAATACAGAAGGGCCTGACTCATAATTTTTGAGTCAGGCCCTTTTTTGGATATAGTGGTCAAAAAAGATGGTAATGTGACTAAAAACAGCTGATTTTCATTTCTCGCAAAACCTACTCTGCGCCCTCCCACAGTGCTCGGAGTAGGTTTTGCGCTGTTTTGTTAATGAATTTTACAGAGTTTAATGAAATAGGTTTCATCTAACTGTCTATAATAGGCGTATGTCCAGATAATTACAGCTATTTCATCAGCTGTTTTTGACCATTATACCTATAAAAGATTACCGGAACGCCATCCGGGTGATTATCTTGGCTGTTGCGCCACAGTTGTTACGGACATATTCGGCCGAATCTTTACAGGCGCGCTCGTAGAGTTGCGTATCATTTTCCAGTTCCGACAGCCAACTGTCGAGGCCCGCAAGGCCGGATATACTCCGGGCCGACTTAAGGTCGATGAGATCGCACGCCTCTTTAAATCGCCTGTAATTGGGGCCGAAAGCTATCGGCAGACCAAACGTAGCGGCTTCGAGCGTGTTGTGTATCCCCACGCCGAATCCTCCTCCGATATAGGCGAAAGAGGCGTAGCGGTACAGAGACGACAGCAATCCGATAGTGTCCACCACCATTACCCGCATCGCACTCAAATCTGGGCACTTCTCACATTGTGTATATCTTACGGCAGGGCAGGGGAGCCGCTCGATGAACCTGTCGATGCGTTCGCTCTCTATTTCATGCGGCACGACGATCCACTTCAACTCTTCATGCTTCGCGATCAACCCGGCCAGCAACTCTTCGTCGGCAGGCCATGTGCTCCCGGCAACAAAGATCCTGTTCCCGGCTGCAAAAGCCTCCACTTCGCCGATTGTCCGTGCCGAAGCGGCTATCGATGCCACCCGGTCGAAACGTGTGTCGCCCGCTACGGTGACATTTCCCACTCCGATCCCTGCAAGCAGTGCCAGCGATGCCTCGTCCTGCACGAATATCCGTTCGAATGTCCCCAGGGCGCGGCGGAATATACCGCCATACCACTTGAAAAACGCCGATTCGTGACGGAATATAGCCGACACTATATATGTGCTGCACCCGGATGCCTTCAGCTGTTTGAGATAGTTGAGCCAGAATTCATATTTCACAAAAACCGCCACATCGGGGTGGACGGCCTCTAAGAAACGCCGGGCTCCCCGCGGCGTATCGTCCGGCAGATAGAAGATGTAATCGGCTCCGGCGTAGTTTTTCCTTATCTCGTATCCCGATGGCGAATAGAACGTAAGCAGTATTTTATACTCCGGGTGGATACGCCGTATTTCTTCTATAAGGGGACGCCCCTGTTCGAATTCTCCCAGCGAGGCACAATGCACCCAAGCGATCTTTTCTTCTGCGGGGATAGCCCCGTAGAGCCGTTCGAATATCCCCCGGCGTCCATTGCTCCACAACCTGGCCTTGCGGTTGAACGGCGCCGCCAGCCTTATTCCAAAGCCGGCCAGCGCAATGGCGGCATTATAAAGCCACATCATTTGATGATATCTTTCAATGCCTGGCGGTCGAGTATCGTGATGCCGCCGTCGGTCACTTTTATTTTACCGTGGCGCTCCATGTCGTCGAGCACACTCTTAAGCGCGGAACGTGTGGCTGCAAAAAATTGCGCCGCATGCGCCATGTCCGGAATCAGTGCCGTACGGTTCTCTTCATCCGAATTGTCGAGGAGATACGACGCTACTTTTTCCCTCAGCGACTCGAATGACAGTGCATATATTTTTTTCGACCAGGCGTTGGCCCTGTTGGAAATGATATCTATGAAGTTCGACATCACCAGCACATTCTCCTGCATTAACTCGAACAGAAGGCCACGGTGCAATGTCAATATCTCTATGTCGCTCTCCGCGATCACGTCCACCGGCAGGCGGTTGTAGCCCCCGAACAGGAATGCCGGCGCTATCAGTTCCGGTGCTTCCAGCGAGTCCATCCTCAATACTTTGCCCGACGGGTAGGCTACCTCGCCTTTCGCTTTACCGCTGAGCAGGATCATCAGGCCCGAGTACGCGCTGTCGCGTCGTGCCACCACATCTCCAGCCTTGTGGCGCGTAATAGAAATATTCTCTACCCCGCCCAGCAACGCCTCTATTTCTTCAGCCTTAAGACCGCTGAATAATTGGCATTTGGTTAATATATCATACATTGTCATATGTTTTGACCGTTTAATTTTTTCACCGTTTAGACAAATTCCGACTCAATTCCCGTAAAGATTGCTGATGCGTCGCAGCCATTTCGATATCACCTTCTTGCCGGAACCTACCACTTCGATGCCATCACGTCGGGGTAGTAGCGTATATCTTCTCCCCCTGCGGACCAGTCTACGGCTATAAGGTCTATTTGCGACTCATGTTGCCAGTGCCGTTGCTCTATGTAGGCGTTGGCAGCCTTGCACACCGAGTTATATTTCGCGCGGGTCATCGCCTCCTCCGGCAGCGTCAACGCCCCGGCCTTACGGCATTTAACCTCCACAAAATGCAGCACACCTTCATGCTCGGCTACAATATCGATCTCGTAGCGGCCCATACGCCAATTGCAGTGGTGTATGGTGAATCCCCGCTTCATGAGATACTCCGTCGCAGCCGCCTCGCCGCGTATCCCCGTATCGGCATTGCCCGCCATAGTGAGTTAAAGCAGAAATCCGAGATCGTCGCCCGGCTCCACTTCGCGTGGAGCGTCGCCATGACGGAATATACGTGCCGGACGAGATCCGATTAGCGAAACCGAACCGCCCGTATGCAAAAGCATGCATCCCTCGCGCAAACCGACCACATAACGCCCCGGATTGGCTGCGATATACTCCTCTATACGCTGCTGGCGTGTCTCCCCGGCGTGCCCGCTCGGATGCTGGTCGAGGTAATGCGGGTTGATCTGGTATTTCACCAGACCCGTCGCCCTGAACGACTGCGGCTCGACGATAGGCATGTCGTTGGTGGTGCAAATCGTGGGGCAGGCCACATTGCTGCCCGCGCTCCATCCTATATAAGGAACTCCTGCCGTGACCCGTTCGCGGATAATGTCGATGAGCCCCTGTTCGTGCATTTTTTTCAACAGGGCGAACGTGTTCCCGCCGCCTACCACTATCGCACGCGCCTTGGCCAGCTCTTTTTCAGGATGCGACGCCTCGTGCACCGAACGCACTTTGACAGCTATGTCGTCGAAACGTTTCTGCACTTTCGCCAGGTACTCATCGTAAGAAAATGTCACAGCGGCATATGGTATGAAGCACACTTCGCCCATGTCGCCCAGGAAATGCCCTATCTGATTGATCGGATACTTAAGGTACTCCTCGCCCGCATTAGTGGAGTTGCTGATCAGAAGAAGTTTCATGTCGTATTAATATATTTAAGATTCAAAGTTAAGGTCTTTTTTTCGCTTCTGCAATAGTTGCGGCGGCGGGTGGAAACTTTTAGGCGGTCGGTTGATGTTTTGTAAGGTAAACGGATGTAAATTCAAAAAAAAAACTGTAATTTTGGCCTATTGCTATTGAATCCTCACAATTTTTAAATAAAACCTGTAAACCTAAAAACTTCAACCATGGCATTCACACGTAAACCCTGGGCCGAACCTTACCGTATAAAGATGGTGGAGCCCCTAAAGACAACGACACGCGAATACCGCCTTGAAAAGATGAAAGAGGCGGGTTGGAACACATTCCTGCTCCATTCCGACGACGTGTATATCGACCTGTTGACCGACAGCGGTACCAATGCCATGAGCGACAACCAGTGGGCGGGGATGATGATCGGCGACGAGGCATATGCCGGAAGCCACAGTTTCTATCATCTGGAAGAGGCGTGCCGTAAATATTACGGTTATAAATACGTTGTTCCCACACACCAGGGTCGCGGGGCGGAGAACCTCCTGAGCAAGTGCCTTATCCGGCCGGGGCAGTATGTGGCGGGCAATATGTATTTCACCACCACGCGCCTGCATCAGGAACTGGCCGGTGCGACATTTGTCGACGTCATTATCGACGAGGCTCATAATTCGGTGTCGGACCATCCTTTCAAAGGTAATATCGACCTGGATAAGTTTGCGGCTTTGATACGAGAGAAGGGGGCCGAAAATATTGCCTATATCACTGTGGGCGCTCCGGTCAACCTTGCCGGTGGTCAGCCGGTGAGCATGGAAAACATGCGCGCCCTGTCGAAACTGGCCCATGACAACGGGATCAAGGTGGTGCTCGACGCCACGCGCAATATCGAAAATGCCTATTTCATCCAGCAGCGCGAGGCCGGGTATGCCGATAAGTCGGTAGAGGAGATCAACCGCGAGTTCTGCCTGTTGAGCGACGCGGCTACGGTGAGCGCCAAGAAGGACCTTTACGTAAATATAGGTGGTATGGTGATGTGCAACGACCCGGATGTTTTCGAGGAGTTGCGCGACCTGGTGGTGGTATACGAAGGTATGCCTACTTACGGCGGTTTGGCGGGACGCGATATGGAGGCCATGGCCCGCGGTCTGGCCGAAGCTGTGGCCGACGACATGGTGGCTGCAAGGGTCAGGCAGGTGGAATATTTCGGCAATTTGTTGGTTGAAGCCGGAGTCCCGATTGTGCTACCGATAGGTGGCCATGGGGTGTTCCTCGATGCCAAGCGCTTCTATCCGCATATTCCGCAGGATCAGTTCCCGGCGCAGAAACTTGCCGCCGACCTTTACGTCGAGAGCGGTGTGCGGTCGATGGAGCGCGGTATAGTTTCGGCGGGGCGCGACAAGGATGGTAACAACTACCACCCCGAACTGGAACTGGTGCGTCTGACCATTCCGCGCAGGGTCTATACCCAGGCCCATTTCGATGTTGCGGCTTATTGTATTATCGAGATGTATAAAAACCGCGACAAGGCCCGCGGTCTGAAGATGGTGCACGAACCTAAATACCTGCGCTTCTTCCAGGCTCGCTTCGAGGAGTTGTAGCGACATTCCGGGCCGGGTGGCGCGATCACCGGTGCGGCGGGCATCCGCCTATTCATGATTAAGGAGCCTGCCTGATTTCCCAAAAGGAAATCAGGCAGGCTCCTTTTGTTTCATGCAATGGGTGTGATAATCACGGCTCGGGATTCTGGCAGTTGCTTATTTGTGAGCAATCACCGGTGGCGTGATTTTCTCTGACAACACACATCTTGTCCGCCGGGAGAGGATAAGAATGCGTGAATTTACCGAATAGTCGGTATTTGATGCTTTTTGCGGAGCGCTTACATTTGCAGGCAGTAAAAACACGATAAACAAAATTGAAAAATGACAACAGGAATATTCTACGGCAGTACTACAGGCAATACCGAAGCTCTTGCAAAACAAATCGGTGCAAGGTTAGACCTCAGTGCGGCCGATATCCGCGATGTAAGCAACGCAGAGGTGTGGCAGACACAGGCATACGAGTTATTGTTGTTCGGATCTTCCACCTGGGGATTGGGAGAATTGCAGGATGACTGGCAGGGATTCATCGGTCAACTTGCCAAAACAGACCTCTCCGGCAAACGGGTAGGGCTGTTCGGTTGTGGCGACAGCGCATCCTATCCCGACACTTTCTGTGACTCCATAGCCATTATCCGCGATGAGATGAAAGCTACAGGGTGCACGTTTGTCGGCGAAATGGACGCATCGGGCTATCCTTCTGCCGAATCGAGGGCTTTCGAAGATGGCATGGTTCTCGGTTTGGCTGCCGATGACGACGATCCCAGCCTAACAGCCCTCAGGCTCGATGCCTGGCTAACCGCCATTAATGGCCGTTGAGTATGAATTCCGGGGAAAACAATCGCGTGGGTGATATGAAGATGGCGATGCATCTCATCTACGAATTCAAGAAAGGTGTACGCAGTCTGGTATTGTGCACCTTATGCCCCACCTGTGCCGAGATGGTCAAAAAACGGCTCGATACTCAGGCGATAAACTATCTGGAACAACCGGCCGGAAGTCGTAATGTGAATCTGTTCTTCGGCGAGCGGTCGTGTCTGGACGCTGTGGCCAGCTTTGTGCACAAACCTCTCAATACTCTCACTCCCGAGGAGGACTTCATGCTCGGGGCGATGCTTGGCTACGATATTCCCAGGCAATGCCGCCGTTTTTGCGAGCGCAAACGAAGCGTGTCGTAAAGTGGTTTAATAGAAACGCCGCCCCCGGATGTGGTAGCCGGTCATACGAACAACGACGCAATGATGCTGTCCGATGCGAGCCAGTGTTCGTAAGGAATGAAAAGCCTGTTGCCGTCTTTTGTGATGCGCCCCGTGGCTATGAACCTATGCGCCGCATTGAACAGATTTCCCAGGACCGCACTACCGAACCGCTCTTCGAACCGGCACAGGTCGATCCCTGTATGGCACCTGAGCGAGGTCATGACATATTCGTTGATATGGTCTGTCTGGCCGAGGGTTTCGTTTTCGTAGATAGGTCCGGAAAGGTAGTTCTCCAGGTCCGGCAATGACCAGCGCCGTATGTCGCCATTATAGGAGTGTGCCGAAGGTCCCGCGCCGAGATACGGCACGCCCGACCAGTAGGAACTGTTATGCTTCGCTTCGAAACCGGGCCGGGCGAAATTGGAAATTTCATAGTGAAGGTATCCCGCTTCGGTAAGCATAGCGTGCAACAAGGCGTATTGTTCGCCGCTCTCTTCCTCGTTTATGGCTGTCAGCCGGCCATCGCGGGCGAGCTTTCCGAACGGGGTGCCTTCTTCTATCGTAAGGTGGTATGCCGAAATGTGCTCCGGAGCGAGGTCTATGGCTTGCGATATGCTGTCGCGCCACTGCGAGGCGTTCATCGATGGTATGCCGTAGATCAGGTCTATTGAAATATTGTCGAATCCGGCCCGGCGTGCGGCATACACGGCTCCGATGGCCGCCCGGGCCGTGTGGCGGCGTTGCATGAAGCCGAGCAGAGGGTCGTCGAACGACTGTATGCCCATACTAAGACGGTTGGCTCCATTTTGGCGTAGTTGACAGAGGTAGGACTCCGAAACGTCGTCGGGGTTGACCTCTACAGTGGTTTCCACGACCCCGGAGCAATCCCAAATGAGGCCGATACGGGACAGTATGCGCTTTATCTGGCCCGGTGAGAGTAGCGACGGAGTCCCGCCGCCAAAATATATAGTCGATATCTTTGCCCCCCCGATGAATCCCCGTTCGTGCTCCAATTCCGCCTCCAGCGCGTCTAAGAAACGCCCCTTATCTCCAAGACGGGTGCACGAGTAAAAGTCACAGTAGGCGCACCGCCTCTTGCAAAAAGGTATGTGTATGTAAATCCCCGCCATCAGTACAAAGGTAGTCAGAAATAGCTGGCGTCGACATTCGGCTGATCACTTTTATACAGGCGCATGGCGATAGTTTTTTCATGTAAAAGAAAAGGGTAGGGAGGCTGGTCTATTTCATCCCTGTTTTCCGGATGAGCATGCCATAGTTGGTTATCGCCACACCGGCTGCCGACACGGCCCGGCAACGCGCCTGAATTTGCCTGCGGGTGGCCATGCAGCCTCCGCACTGTACTACCAGAACGTAGTCCGCCAGGTTGGCGGGTAGCGGCAAGAGGCCCGATGCGAAGTCGAATTGCAACTTACGACCGCTGTATTTTTCAAGCATGCGAGGTATTTTTACCCGTCCTATGTCGTCGCACGAAGTTTGGTGCAGGCAACTTTCGGCGATTAGGATGCGGTCGCCGTCCCGCAGGTCGTCGGCTTTGAGCAACCCCTGTTCATAAAGCGCCATATCGCCTTTGGCGGCGGCGAGCAGGGTGCTGAATCCTTCCACAGCGATGTTTCGCGGCACACGTTCGCGCACCATGGCATAGACCTGGCTGTCGCATACCACCAGTTTAGGATCGGGGAAACGTTCCATGGCAATTTCCAGTTCCGGAGGCTGCACCACAATGGCAACGGCATTCATATCCAGCAGCTCGCGCATGGCTTGTACCTGCGGAAGTATGAGTCTGCCGGCTGGAGCACCGGCGTCTACCGGGCATACAAGTATTACCGCATCGCCACTGAAAACGCGCCCCTTGAACATCCTGACACCCTCGACTGCCTCATGCGGGACGCGGTTTTTGATGAGTTCCATCAACTGCCCGTGGCCGGCCTCTGATGCCGAAGCGAGGTTCAGTACGATATCGGGGCCGGCTCCCCGGCCGGTATCGCAACCAGCCGGCGTGTCGTTGCTGTTGTCCGTACATGCGCATACCTCGTCCGCCGTTTCGTTGCATATTGTTACGAAGGGAACTCCGTGTCGAACGAAAAGTTCCGCCAGATGCTCTTCTCGGTAGCTCCAATGCCTGAATATTAACAGTGCGAGGTCGATCTCGGGGATTGTGGCCAGCGTACGGTCTGTCCGTTCCGCGCCCAATGGCGAGGTGTCGTCGGTGCCTGCGGTGTCGAGCAGCAATACCGGCCCCCAATCCGCTATCTCGTAGCGCCTCCTGACTATGTCGGTAGTAGTTCCCTCTATTGGAGATACTATCGAAGCATCGCTGCCCGTTATAAAATTTGCCAAAGTGCTTTTCCCGGCGTTGCACGCTCCATATATGCCTATGTGTACTCTGGTTTCGCGTCCTGCATCCATCTTTTCCCCGGATTTCATATCTTAAGGATGTGTTTTTTCTTCCGGCAAAGTTACTAAGAAACTGGTTAAATACGTTTTCAATAAAATGCTGATAATCAGCCGATCAGCGCGAGTGCATTGTGTATTTCAATAGCTGTAAGCTATTTAGGGGTGCGAAACTACCCAGCCAACCTCACCGAAAGTCAGTACAGGACAATTTTAGCAATAATTGGCGACAAACGCAAACGCGAGCGTTCATTGAAAGAAGTTTTTTGATGCCATATTTTATGTATTATATGATTGTTTAGTAAAATATACTGAATGCGTGGATCAATAGATAAGTTGGTCTGAAGATAAGCACTGATCCCCTCGCGTATCTTCTGCGGAACTTAGAAACTGATTAATTTTCCTGAGGAAAAAGATTTAAGTAGATCCCGGAAAACTTACAATACTTTGTCCGAAGATGACAGGTGTCGCACATACGGAGAAAAATTTGTGTGTAAATGGCTGCAATGAATAAAGAATGGTGTCCTGTAAGGACACCATTCTTTATTCATTGCATGGCGGCGTATATGCCGCAGATAATTTTATTCAGACAAACTTCCCAAAAAATCCTCGTGTGGGGGACCGATCCCCCACACGAGGAACACATGTTATTTATACCAGTCCGGGTACAAGGTCCCATGCGAGCGTGCCCAGTCGGCGAATTTTGGATAGGCTTCGTCGATTTTAACATACTCGTCCGGGAACCGGAAGTTGTAATTCGGTATGTGGATTGCGAACGGATAGTTATCCTCGGAAATATACCAAAGGTTTTGTGCCGCATTCGAACGGTCCTGGTAATGACCGAACCACGCCTGGCTCTCCGGACCTGTGGCTTTATCTGTCGGACGATAACCCGGAAGATGCACTTCGCGATTTCTGGACGGGGTTTCGCCGGGACGGTTTACCACAATGAACGGATTGTAGGGAGGAAAGCCCACTGCCGATGTAACCTGGGGCGTTATGAATACCGTAGTCACAGTATAGGTGTATTTAGGCTGTTGTTCGGATGTGATATTCCATTTGCCATCCACTTCATCGCGTACATTGTCGAACAGCATAACGGTTGCCAGCCTTTGCCCCTCTTCAAACGCCGTGTATGGCAGGTTCTTTTCCGGTGACACTTTGATGCTGAAATTTTTTACAGCCGACTTTTCTACACCGTACTGGTATCCGAAGCCGTTGATGTATGTGGCGCCTTTTGCTACGGGCGCGATCACGTCAATGATCTTTTCTATCCTATTTTCAGGCGTGTAATAAACGGTACTGTGGTATTTGATCCCCACATCGTTCATGTCGTAATCGCCACGGCAAGGCCAGTTGTCTTCGAAACCCAGACATCCTTCATATTCGATGGTATAGGGCTTGGGTTGCTCAGGATCGGGATCCAGGTCGGGATCGCGGCCTTCCGGCACATCGATGGCCGTCACAGGATTGGTCTTGATATAGAACATCACATCGTTGAAGTCATGATCGCTTGCCCCATACGGGCGGCGGGCATCTTCAAAGCCGATTACTACCAGCTGGCGGCCGCTCTCACTGTAATCGAACATGGCAACGGTCTGTTGCTTAAGATTTTCAGCGAAGGAAGTGCCGTAGTAATTCAGCCAGGAATCGGAATAGTAAACGGGCTTGGACGAACTTACATCGGCGATGTTGCCGCTTGTGGGGTCGTAGACGTTAGTATGCATGAAAAATCCAATGGTCACTCCGGCAGGGAAATTTTCCTCGTATTGCTGCCTGGCTTCGTTCCAGTACTTGAGGCGCACATTGTCGCCAGCCACCAGTTCGCCGCCGCTGTTGAATGCCGACGCATTTGGAAATACTGCGGTCATGCGTTTGATGTCGCCGGGTTTTTGAGGTGGTGTTCCGGTGGGATAGGTGTAATAGCCTACCACCGAACGGTAATCCGCCCCGTCGATGATAAAGACCATGTTGACGGTGGTCGTTTCCTTAATGGCGATGGAGTGGCTTACTCCGGGCGTCAAAAGGTATGAGTGTGTGCTTGTGGTCAGGTTTTCTCCGGGGGGCAGCACGATACCGATGTCGGATATCAACCCCGTAGGAACAACCATGCGCCCGTTCGGATTAAGGTAGGATGGCACACCCAGCATGTTCCAATCGTCTTTATTATCCAGGAAAGAGTAAGCGTCCGGATACTTGTGATTGGGACCCTGCACGATAGTGCGGGTCGCGCCATCTTTGGTCGCCAGGTAATCGATGTTCATATCGACACTCAGACGGGACCCGTTCACCGGTGCTTTTACACAACCGGGTACCCCGAGGGCGTCGGTGACAAGATATGCGGTTTTCAAACCGGCAGGGACCTGCATTTCTCCGTCAAAGTGTCCTGCCGCGTTGGTATAGGCCTTGAAGACAGGCTTTACATCTTCGCGCTTAACTGCTCCGGAGTAGGTCTCCTCATAAGGGTTTTCCGAGTACACCTCGAACAGGATGCCCGTTCGGTATCCTTTCAAGCGGTACTCCACGTTAAGGTTGCACACCTTTGTGGTGGCGAAATTGAAATAAGGGGATTCCGGTGCAGGTTCCAGAAGGCCGTCATCCTTCCTGCATCCTCCCATCAATACGACTCCGAGGAACACTGCAACCGGAAAAATCATTCTTTTCATTATAACAGAAAATTAAGGTTAAAAATCTTGGACAAAGCTACAATATGAGAGGTGGACGGATTATACGGAATGACTCCAATCCACTACGGATATATGTTTATTTAAAAAGTTTTGTTGTGCTAAGCACCGTCAGGAACAGCGCCTTTGCGTATTTCACCCGGTGTTCTGCCCCATTTGGCTTTGCAGAATTCATAAAACCGGGCCTCGGAAGAGAAATTGTAACGGTATATTATCTCCTTGTTGGATATGGCATTGGTGCGTAGTTCACGCAATATATCCTCCGAACGTTGTTTTTGCATCCACGAGTGGGCCGACTGTCCGAAACAACGTTCGAAGCGCTTGTTGAATCCCGACACCGAGTAATTCATCTTACGTGCAAGTTCGGCCACTGTAACCGAACCGGGGTAGTTCCGGCGAACACCATCCATAAAATAGATATCCTTGTTTATTACCGGGGCAAAGAAACAAGCTAACTCGTGCGGGCTGTAGAATGAGCGCAGCAGGTACATCAATTCCTGATGTTTATGCTTGCCCAGGCAGGAGCACAGGAAGCGTCCGTTGAGATAACTCTCTATGGATGCCAGGTAAAGTTGCATAGTGTCGTTGACATGCAGCACGTGGACTTCGCCCGAATTTTCTCTTGCCGTGGCTTCGAACTGGTCCAGACGGAAGTATTCACACATCTGCATTTGTACGTCGAAACGGCACCTGATCGATTTGCATTCTTCCAATATCGTTACATCGACCGTAACGCCCGAAGGGATCAGAATAAACTGGCCCGCCGACAACCGTTTCCTAAAGAACTTCTCGTATGAAAATTCCAATACTCCTTCGAGCATGAAAACAATGGTGGAGATACCAAGATTCACATAATGGTGTTGTTCCCCTTTGGGCCCGTAGTGTAATGAAAACGATGCTGTTGCCGGATTATTGTATTTCGGGCAGGAGAGGTATTCGTTAAATTCTTTGCAGGTTTGCATGAATTCGTTGTATTTTTACCTTAAAATAACGCATGGATAAACCGGATATTTTCCGGCGGCAAAAATAATATCCGGTTGGCGGCTCCGTCATACTGATCGTTGCCTAAATACTACGGATTGCCACCCTCTATTATGGGCGTGAAGGTGCAATCCGGGGAGATGGATGCCTCGTTTGTAACGTTTGAGAAACAGTTTTCAAGCCGGCTTTGTTGATTGCCTGCCGGTGTTTTTATAACATAGCCGGATTATTCATACATTTGCGGAGATAACCGGGCAGAAGCAGCCGGGGGCAATTTGCCGTTTTCCACAGAAAAATCAGACAGTTTTTTAGAAACTGTAATTTTTAAAATGACCGGTAATGCAAAAAACGATATTGGAAATATGCTGTGCTTCGCCTTCTTCGGCCATGGCTGCGCAGGAGGGTGGAGCCGACAGAGTGGAACTTTGCGCAGCGTTGCCGTTGGGTGGCATTACACCGAGCTATGCTGCCATTAAGCAGTGTGTGGGTGGTGTGTCGATCCCGGTGCATGTGCTCATAAGGCCGCGTCCCGGTGATTTTGTATACGGAGACAGAGACGTGGAACTCATGTGCGAAGATATCGCGATGGCCCGTGATTTGGGAGCGTGCGGTATAGTGTGCGGTGCACTGAATGTCGACGGGACTATAGATATGTGGGTCATGGAACGCCTACTACGGGCTGCCGGCGGGTGTTCTTTCACCTTTCACAGGGCTTTCGACCTCTGCTCCGATCCGTTCGAGGCTTTGTACGGTCTGATAGATCTCGGGGTCGATACTCTGCTGACTTCAGGGCTGGCCGCCGCAGCACCTGCCGGAGCCGGATTATTGGGCAGGCTCGAGGCCTCGGTGCGTGCTAAACCCGGTCCCGGAGGCAAGCTATTGACGGTTATGGCCGGTTGCGGCCTTAACGCAGGTAACGTGGCCGGAGTGGTATGCGCTACAGGAGTCCGGGCAGTGCATCTTTCGGCACGCAGATTTGTTGCCAGCCCTATGCGTTTCTGTCGTGAGGGGATTTCGATGGGAATTGCCGGGGTATGTCCTGAGTACGACTACGAGCAGACCAGCCTGCAGGAAGTAGCTGCTTGCCGCAGGGCGCTCGATGTATTGGGGCGGGCATGAAGCCTGCCGGGAACCGGCATTCCGTTTATAAAAAACTGTTTAGAGTCTGTCTAAGAAACTGTTTAGTTTTCCTATGTATATTCCGGTGATGATTTTTGCGTGAAAATAGAGGCGCATAGCGGTGTTCCATGTAACGAAATTTTCACGCGAAAAGCGGCCCGGAAGAACTTGTAATACTTTCCATAGGAAATCTAAACAGTTTCTAAAACCACATGGTATGCGTGACGGGTTATATATGTGAATGAAAATAATATTGCCGGACCCAAAGAGTCCGGCAATACAACTGTGATTCGGGGTAATGAACCTGGACCCCATTACTTTTATGAGATGCCTCGTTACCTCCAGGTGCTGCTTACGCCGTCGATATAGGGCTGCACGAAATTGGTGCGGATCAGGATGCCGTTACGCAGGTACAGGTAGTCGCCCGACACATATTCCCACTGTTCTACCAGGTCTTTACCTTCCTGTATGGTGGCTATCCCGAGCGGTTGCCCCATGGCCAATATGCACATTTCCTTGGTCATACCAACCTTGACTTTACCTTCCGCTATAAGCGTGCCGTTTTCCTGCCCAAACTTCATAATATACTCTTTTTTGCGGGCTTCGAGGCTTTGCTGTATGTCGTCGGTCTGTTTCTGGGCGGCTATAGCGGCGTTGTTCATGTCGCCTGTGGTGGTAAATTTCCTGTCGGCACCCGAAGTGTTGAGCAGGTCGGCCGTAAGTGTATAAACCGAACCGAAAGTCGGATTCGAGAGCACTGCCACCAGTCGGTGCTGGTTGCCGTCTTCCAGCACAACATCCTCGCAATGGAATGAAGTTCCGGCGGGAATGTCGGTACGCAATGTCCCGTTTTCCACATTTCTCAAACCGCGGTAATCTGCCGAACGCTTCTTGTCGAACTCTTTTCCCGTGTACACGAAATCCCGTCCTACAAGCAACTTTTTCATCTTGTCCATATAGCCCACCACGATAAATTTTTCGTTGAAGAGGTCGGCGTTATATCCGTCATAATCGTAATAAAGGCGATCTCCGGTCTCTTTTTCCTGCAACTCAAGCGTATAGACCTTCATGTTGCTTGTGGCAGCCGTGGCGTTTTGTTGCACGATGCCTGTGACTATGAAATCCCTGCCGCGCATGAAGTCGTAGTCCGATACCGAATAGAATCCGCTTTTAGCCGGGACCCGCTTATAAACATTACTGGGCGCAGTTGCAAAATCGGGATCGGCCCGCTTCATGAACCCTTCGTATCCTCCGGCGGCTTCCGCCTCTTCGCTCTCTTTTAATCGAAGCGTCTGGCCTTTGAGCAGTTGAGGTTTCGGGCCTACGAAATTCACCATACTGTCGTATTGCAGAGATGTTTGCGCTCCTTTGGATTTAACTTGTGCATTTGCAGCCGTAACGACCAGCAATGCCAAAGGCAAAAAAAGTAACTTCTTCATGATATGTTATTTATTTGATTCCGAAAAATTGTGATAGAAATAAGGTATCGTCTCCATGCCCCGCCATAAATTCTCCAGGGCAAAACTTTCGTTAGGTGAATGTATGGCATCCTCCTGCAAACCGAATCCCATCAATATCGATTTGATGCCGAGTATTTTTTCGAAAGCGGTTATTATAGGGATGCTCCCTCCTGAGTAAAACGGCAACGGGCGCTTGCCAAAAGTTTGCTCCATCGCTTTCGCAGCGGCTTCATAAGCCGGCAGCGAGGGTTCCACCACATAGGGGTCGCCGCCATGAAGTGGATAAACCTCCACTGTGACGCCTCCGGGCGCAATTTTCTGCATATGGGCTTCGAAAAGCCCGGCTATCTTCTTGTGGCTCTGGTGTGGAACCAGTCGCATCGAGATCTTTGCTGTGGCTTTCGACGGGATGATGGTTTTGGTGCCTTCACCAGTATAACCGCCCCATATGCCGTTGACGTCGAGCGAAGGCCGTATTCCGGTACGCTCAACCGTCGAATAGCCGGCCTCACCACCTGTCTCTCCGATACCGGTCATATTGCAATACGCTTCCTCGTCGAAAGGCGTACGCCCCAGCTCCTCACGTTCCGATGGTGATAACTCGCGCACATCATCGTAAAAACCTTCCACCTTAATCCGGCCGTCGGCATCGGTCAGTGAGGCTATCATTTTAGACAAAGCATTAGCGGGATTGATCACTGCACCTCCGAAAAGGCCCGAATGTAAATCCTTATCCGGTCCGGTAACCACTACTTCCATATAGCATATGCCACGCAGACCGCACGTTATCGACGGAGTTTCCCAACCGATAAGGCTGGTATCCGAGACCAGGATCACATCCGCAGCTACCATGCCGGCATGTTTGCGGCACCATTCGCCCAGACTCGGCGATCCGATCTCCTCTTCGCCTTCGATCATGAATTTCACATTGCAGGGCAGCGTTCCCGTGGCCACCATGGCCTCGAAAGCCTTTATATGCATGAACAGTTGCCCCTTGTCGTCGTTGGCTCCGCGACCGTATATGCGTCCGTTGCGCACCTCGGGCTCGAAAGGCCGGCTGTGCCACTCTTCCAGCGGGTCGGCCGGCATAACATCGTAATGGCCGTACACCAATACCGTAGGCAGCGCCGGGTCTATGATTTTTTCTCCAACCACAACCGGATTACCACATGTGGGCATAACAGCCGCTTTGTCCGCCCCTGCCTTAAGCAACAATTCGCTTATGGCCGACGCGCACTTCCCCATATCGGGCTTATGCACGCTCTCGGCGCTTATCGAAGGTATACTCAACAGAGAGTATAGTTCCTCCAAAAAACGCTCCCTGTTTTCGGCCAGGTATTTGTTGATTCCCGTCATAGACCGCTTTATGTTTTGTTATTTACACAAACGCTTTATTTCTTCGATTATTACTCCGGCCAGTTTATCCGCCGACTCCCTGTCGGCACTCTCGCTGTAGATCCGGATGATGGGTTCTGTGTTCGACTTGCGCAGATGTATCCACTCCGTAGGGAAGTCTATCTTAACACCGTCGATATCGGTCACTTGCTCATTGGAGTATTTCTCCTTGATTTTCGCCAGGATGCCGTCTACATCTATCTCCGGGGTCAGTTCGATTTTGTTCTTGGAAATATGATACGCAGGGTACGACGCCCTCAACTCCGACATCTTTTTCCCGCTCGCGGCCAGATGGGTCAAAAATAGTGCGACACCGGCCAGCGCATCGCGTCCGTAATGCAATCCGGGATAAATGACTCCCCCGTTACCTTCGCCGCCTATGACTGCGTTCACCTCTTTCATTCTGGCGACAACGTTGACTTCACCTACCGCGGCGGCAAAATATTTACCTCCATGCTTCTCGGTCACATCTCGTAAAGCTCTCGACGAACTTAGGTTGGAGACGGTATTGCCTTTGATCTTCGATAAGATATAGTCGGCTACAGCCACCAATGTATACTCCTCGCCGAAAAGAGTGCCATCCTCACACACAAGAGCCAAACGGTCTACATCCGGGTCTACCGCTATACCCAGGTCGGCCCCCGTCTCGCGCACTCGCGCGCTCAAATCAAGCAGATGTTCGGGCAACGGTTCCGGATTGTGCGGGAATTCGCCGTTGGGCGTGCAATACAATTCCACGACTTCGACTCCCATCCTGCGTAGCAACTCCGGGATTACAGTGCCTCCAACCGAGTTTACTGCGTCGACTACAACTTTAAAACCCTTAGCGCGCACCTGAGCCACATCAACCAACTGTAGAGCTAAAACAGCCTCTATGTGTTCACGGTCATATGATTTACGCGACAGTATTTTCCCGATTTCATCGACCTGTGGAAACTCCCATTTATCGTCTTCGGCCAGGGCCAGCACCTTTTCACCCTCGGCGGCGTTCAGGAATTCCCCCCTGGCGTTAAGCAGCTTCAAGGCGTTCCACTGGCGCGGATTGTGGCTGGCAGTAAGTATTATCCCCCCGTCCGCATGATGACCCGTAACGGCCATTTCAACTCCGGGAGTGGTGCATAGCCCCACGTTTATTACATCTATACCGCACCCCAGTAACGCGCCTTCGACCAAAGCGTTTACCATTTCGCCTGAAATCCGCGCGTCGCGTCCTACGACTACCGACAGCCGCTTGCCTTCGGCATTCATCTCCCGGATAAGCCGGGCATAGGCCATCGTGAACTTAACCACATCTATAGGTGTGAGATTGTTGCCCTGGGGTCCTCCTATCGTTCCCCGTATACCGGAGATAGATTTAATAAGTGCCATTATAGTTTGAAATTTTCTGCAAATTAACTAATTTTATCCCAAAATTACGCAAATCTCATGAATAAGAGAATTATTCCGCCCTCGGAACTGATAATAAACCCTGACGGATCGATATTTCATCTCCATTTGGTGCCTGAACAATTGGCTGACACCGTTATCCTTGTTGGCGATCCGGGACGGGTCGGCCTTGTGGCGTCGTATTTCGATAAAACGGAGGCTAAAGTTGCCAACCGCGAATTCCTTACAGTAACAGGTGAATATAAAGGAAGGAGAATGACTGTGTTGTCCACCGGTATCGGAACCGATAATATAGATATCGTCGTCACCGAGCTCGATGCACTGGCCAACATAGACTTTACGACCCGTACCGAAAAAGATGAAAAACGATCCCTGACACTTGTGCGTTTGGGCACTTCGGGCGGTTTGCAGCCGGACATAGAACTGGGCACGTTCCTTTTTTCGCGGACATCGGTCGGTTTCGACGGCCTGCTCAACTATTACGCCGGACGCAACGATGTGTGCGATCTGCAGATTGAGGAGGCTTTCATGGCCCATACAGGGTGGGGCTACCTTTTGCCCAAGCCATATTTTGTCGATGCAGACCATGGTATTTACGAACATTTCGCCGATTCGGTCACCGGAGGCATGACCATTTCGGCTCCGGGATTTTATGCGCCCCAGGGGCGCCAGGTGCGGCTTGCTCCCGCCGATCCTGAATTGAATGAAAAGATCTCATCATTCCGCTATGAGGGTCGCCGCATCACTAATTTCGAGATGGAGGGGTCGGCTCTGGCAGGTCTGTCGCGTTTGATGGGACACCGTGCGGCCACTATCTGTACCATCATAGCCCAGCGCGCGTTGCACGATGCCAAAACCGACTATAGCGGCTTCGTTAATAAAATGGTTGAAATGTCGTTGGAAAAACTGTCGTCTTTCCGATAATAATAACTACCTTTGGGGTTTGCCGGCACGTTTCATGCATGGCGGTAAACAATACATTGCAAATAAATAATTTAAAGTAATTATATTATGAAATTCGTAGTATCGAGTTCAGCTCTTTTATCCATGCTGCAAACGACGGGAAAGGTGATCAGCAGCAAAAATTCGTTACCGATTCTGGATTACTTTCTTTTCGATCTTCGTGACGGCGAATTGAAGGTGACCGCTTCCGATCTCGAAACGACGCTGGTGGGTTCGCTCAAGATAGATAATGTGGAAAAGGAGGGCATTATTGCAGCGCCTGCGAAGTTGATGCTCGATTCGCTTAAGGAATTTTCGGAGCAGCCGCTTACGATAGAGGCCAACGAATCGTCGTGGGAGATAAAAATAAGTTGGAAATCGGGGTCGTTGGCTTTGCCTGGAACTTCGGCCATGAGTTATCCGGCGCTTCCGGAGTTGTCGGACGATCATAAAAAAATATCGTTCGAGGCCGATACTTTATTAGGCGGCATCAATAAAACTATTTTTGCCACTGCCGACGACGAGTTGCGCCCGGTAATGAATGGTATTTACATTACGGTATCCCCGGATGGGAGCACTTTTGTAGCTACCGACGCCCATAAGTTGGTTAAGTATACGATGGAGGAAGGCGTCAGCGATATCGAAGCATCATTCATATTGCCTAAGAAACCGGCCAATCTGCTGCGTTCGGTGCTGCACAAGGAGGAGAATCCCATCGCAGTATCGTTTGACTCCAAAAATGCCGTCTTTGCGTTGAAGAACCACGTGCTGGTATGCCGCCTTATCGAGGGGAACTATCCCAATTACAACGCGGTCATTCCTGCGGCCAATCCAAATAAAGTGCTGGTAGACAGGCTTGAGTTACTTAATGGGATAAAGCGTGTGGCTGTATGTTCCAACCAGGCGACAAACCTGGTTAAACTTGAAATATCCTCTAATGTGATCAATCTCACGGCCCAGGATCTCGATTTTTCGGTTTCGGCCAACGAGTCGATGTCGTGTTCCTACGAAGGCGATACCATTACCATAGGGTTTAAGTCTACTTTCCTGGTCGAGTTGCTTGCCAATATCGAAACACCTACGGTGGTGGTTGAGTTGGCTGATTCGACACGGGCCGGAGTTTTCAAACCGGTGTACGACGATAGGCAGAGTTCCACGGTATTGATGCTGTTGATGCCGATGATGATTAACGTTTAAACAGGCCGACAGGAGATACGATGAAAGTCGCTGTAAAAAATCCGTTGATTTTTTTCGATTTGGAGACTACGGGAGTCGATCCGGCCAAGGATCGTATAGTCGAAATATCGATGCTTAAACTGTTTCCCAACGGCGACCGTGACACTCGTACGCGCCGGATCAATCCCGAAATGCCGATACCGGCGCAGGCAACTGCGGTGCATGGTATTTCGGACGCCGATGTTAAAGATTGTCCGCGTTTTCGGGATATCGCCCGTTCACTCGTTTCGTTTGTCGAGGGGTGCGATTTTGCCGGCTATAACTCCAACAGGTTCGACGTTCCGGTGCTTGTCGAAGAATTTTTGCGGGCAGGAATTGACATAGACTTGAAGAAACGCAAGTTCATCGACGTGCAGAACATATTCCACCGGATGGAACAGCGCACCCTGGTTGCTGCGTACAAGTTTTACTGTGATAAAGAACTTTCGAATGCCCACTCGGCCGAGGCCGACACTATTGCTACGCTGGAAGTGCTGGAAGCCCAGTTGGATCGCTATACCGATCTGAAGAACGATGTCGAATCGTTGGCCGAATTTTCGAAAGGGCCGCAATTCGCCGATTATGCCGGAAGGATTTTGTTCGACGAAAAGGGTGTCGAGGTGTTCGGGTTCGGCAAATTCAAGGGGCGAAGCGTAGAGGAGGTATTCAGGGAGGAACCCAGCTATTACACATGGATGATGAATGGTGATTTCCCGAAATACACCCAGAAAGTTATTACCGAAATCAGGCTTAGGGGAGTGAAGAAGTGAGGTCGCGGCCGGTGCCTGCCCACAGGGACTGTTTAAATTTTCTATGAAAATAGGTTTAAACAGGTATAAACTTTATCTATAAGATGAAATCAAAACAAGTCGCCTACGGGAATTTGCTTGGGATAATGCGTTGCATGGCACTGGTGTTTGTGAGCGTCTTATTATCGGTGTATGTTTCGCCTGCCCAGGAAAGAACCGTAGGCAAACTGGACATGGACGAAATCAGCCGGTTGGTTGGCGATTCTTCATCGGCATCGTATTATCCTAAACTATTGGAACGCTATAATGCGTTCGACCCTACGCTGACCCGCGAAGAATATTCATTGCTTTATTACGGTTTCGCATTCCAACCGGACTATATAAAGGCCGAATTTGCGGAGATGGGCAGTTATCTTAAAAGCATGATCGCAGGCGGAGGTCTGCTCGATGCGCTTGCCGAATGTGACAGGCTTTTGGGCCTCAGTCCGGTAAGTATGGAACTGAACAGGATCAGGTCGTATCTTGGATTTAAATTGCGTCGTCCTGCGGTTGAAGTCCAAAACTATATGTCGCGTTTTGTGGCGTTGCTCGATGTAGTTTCTAACAGCGGTGACGGGCGGAGTGATTCTACGGCTTACCACGTGATTTTTATTGCCGATGAAGCGTTGTTTATGGACTACTCGTTAGGTTCCCCCCAGGTAGTTTCGCATTCGGCGACAAATGCCCGTTGCGATATAATCAACGTGGAACCGTCGGAGTTGTACCCCGACTCGGTTATCTATTTCAATGTAGAAAAACACCGGGTCGAATTAGTCAAATTCATTAACTCCGAAGAGCGCGGAGTCTCCGACTTCTATTCGCCGGCTATGCAAAAGAAAAAGGAAGATCTGACGCGGCAGGAGAAGAAAAAGAGACAGAAACAACAGCAGGAACAGGAGGAGTGGGATATCCTGATGCCATATTGACAAGGCCTACGTGACTATCCATAATCAAATAATTACTTTCCGATGCATTATATGGATGTGCATTGGAAATCAACTGATTGACGGAGTTTAGATGGATTTTAGATATACCAATTTCTTTATGCAGGATAAAAAAGAGGGTGTACCTGCGTGTTTATTTTAGTCTAACTACTTTTCCTAAAGTACTATTATTTATCTGAGCTTTGGGAACATATTTGTCGATTAAGGCGCGAACTATTATTTCTTCAGCTTCGGATGCAGATGGGCTGAGTGTAATCTCTATTTTGTCTAAAGCATCATCGTTAAGTTGCATATCATAATATGTGAAAGGCAATATTTTATTGTTGAGAAGACTCTGTGTAACGATGGTGGAAACTTCTGGATTAGCACCTTCTAACATAGGGTTACATGGAAGTATATACAATACAAACCTTGTCTCTTCTTGAAACTTCCAACGGTTATTCTTATAATAGCCAAAAGGTTTCATTTGCATATTCATATCTCCACGGCCATCCTTGATATTGGTTATCTGAATGGCGTCTTTAGTATATTGAAAAACATTATCCACATACTTAATGCGTCGATAAAATAAGTCATTATTATATTCCACAATTGGTATAACCCAAAAGTCCGGATGAGCCATATCTTTTGCTGGAATTTTTGTAATTATAGAACCTTGCGATTTTAGACCTCCAAAATCTAAATCAGATACAAAATATTCCTGAAACATTTCTTGTTCTAAGGAAATTCTTATGCCTCCGAAATCTCCTCCGTACATTTTCCACAGAGGAATACTTTCCTCTGGATTTTCTGTCCAGCATGATACAAATACATATTTACAAAAGCGAACTCCAAGCGATTCAGTATTACCCTCTTCTATATCATCTACTTTATCTAGACGGTTGAATCTAATGGTTTTATTCTTTAGAATCATTGCTAATGATTCTAAATTTGTATAGTGATATATTCTCATATTTATTCTATTGCTTTGTATTCTTTAAATTTCGATTGGGGTAGTTTATTGGTAGTTATATTCCGAAAGCCTACCCAATAAACTAACCCATTATGTTAATACGTCAATCCTAATTGCCACAGCGGAATAACATTCAGATAACCGATTTCTATATCGTCTTTTACGACATATCCGTTCTCAACCTCTTTTATCTGCTTCTTTCCTTTGTTCCTTCCCCCAACCTCAAATGTTTTACCATCAACCAAGAAATCGGCAACAGGAGATGCAAATACATCATGCTTTACCCGCATCTGGTTCAAGAAGAATGTCTCGCGGATATTTCCGATATTGGACGTATCATCAGCAAGGCTATAAATAAGATTGGTGTTGTCCAGATACACTTTATCAACCTTGCCTAATCCACGAATACCTCCGGTATTATCTCTTAACTGAGCAATCATACCCGCCTCTTCAATGTATAGGCAATAGTCCGAAATATTGTTGCGACTGGCAGATAACATGTCGGCTATTTTAGTCATGTTCGGCTTGAATGGTGCGTTTTTAGATATGATCGCAAGTAGCTGCTTTAACTTTCGTCCTGTCGCCACATTCATATCGGCATACATTGGAATATCGTTCTCCAATGTTTGGTTTATGATCTGTCCCAATCGTAATTCGAAATCTTCTTCCAATGCGAACGGATAATACCCCCTTTTCAAATAGTCAGAGAAAAGAGGCAACGGGTGCTTCAAATCGGGCAGCTCAACTTTATGCTGCAATATATCTTCTAATGAATAGGTTTTTGCCGATATATTGTGAAACAACCGCAAATACTCCCTGAAAGACAGGCCCTGCATATTGTAAATTACGGCTCTACGGCTTAGATCGGAGGCTCCTTTCTTGATGTCAAGCACCGAAGACCCGGTAAAAACAACATTCAGGTCTTTATGATAATCATAAATGAGCTTTAGTTCCTTTGCCCAGTCCTTATATTTATGGATTTCGTCAATAAACAGATATTTACCACCTCGCTTCACAAAAGCGTCGGCTAAATCGGCCAACCGGTTATCTACGAAATAGAAGTCCTCCGCTGTTACATAAAGCGTTTCCGCAGGATTCAGGTTTTGTTTGATATACTGAAGAACCAAAGTCGTTTTCCCGACACCCCTAGGGCCAATAAGCCCTATCATCCTGCTTTTCCAATTTATCCCGTCATAGATATATCGGAAAAATGTCGTATCAGTTTCTTTTATCAGCTTATTAGAATATTCGAATAACTTATCCATAATGGTACGTTTTCTGCAAAGATAGTAATTATTGCACTATAAAAGTGCGATTTGCTTATTTTTTTGCACCATCTGAGTGCAAAAATGAGAGGTTTTAGGCTTAATACGCAAAACTGAGGATGAAAATCGTACTATTTCGAGTAATACGCAAAATTGAGGATGATTCAAGCATTCGGGTCGGGGTTAACCCCGACCCGAATGCTTGAATGTCGCCCTAAAATACTCGTCAATGAACTTCATTCGCCTCAGTTTTGATAAGCCGTTGTGG
>JAVBMJ010000067.1:0-19419 GCA_031552535.1 Rikenellaceae bacterium | reverse complement strand
ATCTTGAAAAAAAAAACAAACACTCACCCCAACCCACACAAACACCCCCCCCAAACATTTACCCGCACAATTTACTACCCACCGGGGTTTCCCCCTAACCGCCCCCCACCCCCGGATCGTTATGGATAATAACGGTACTTTACAGGCCGTTTCTGCTTTCCGTGCATATTTTCAGGAGTCCACCCCGGTTGACACACATCTACCAGTTGCATCTCATGGGTTGTGCCAGCTTCACGCTTTTAGCCGCACCCTCTCCCTGGCACTCGATACTGACCGACCCACGGAGCAGGTTGATCTTCCCGTCCTGCTTCCTGAGGAGTGTCACAGGCCCCGGGATCGAGAGTTTAAGCGTATGCTCTCCGTTGCCCTTAAACGTCTGGTCGATGCCATCGGCGATTACCACGCCTTCCACACCGGGAATGTTCAGCATCATGCCGCGCACAGTGAACTCAGGGCACCCCTGGCTCCGTATGGTCATCCTGACCGTAATACCGGCAAGCGTAGTGTCGCTCTTCTGTGCAGCGTCCAGAACAATTTCCCCGTCAGGAACTACAGATGCCGTTGTGTTGCCGCGTTCCGTATAGTATATCTTATGTTGCAGGTAGCGGTTTCCGAAACGGAATGAGACCTGTATCTCGTTGGGAACGTACTTTTCGCAATATGTGTAGTCATAAAGTATAACATAGTTACTGCCCGAAGGCTCGTAACGCAACTGTGTCAGGGTTTCCGACTTCAACACCGGCTTTACCGGTGTGGTGATCTCCTTTCCTCCCAGCAGGAAAGCGAATTCATATCGTCCGGGCTTTTCATCCACAGGACGTATCATGATCTGGTCATAGAGCTTGCGGTACGATGCCTGTAACGACACTGCCGCCGTGCGGCGCACATCGTCGAAAAAATAGGCGATCAAAGGCTCCAGCGAAGCTATCGCACGGTCGATTTCGTCGGTAGATCCGACCCTGGGCAGGGCTGTTTCGAGTGCGGCATATTTGTCGCTCATCTCACGGTCGCGGCGCTCGAATTCTGCTATCAACTCGCGAAGTTCCGACTCGGGGAATGGATACTTCATCGCATAGAAATAGGTCGTTTCACCTGTCGCCTTGTCCTGCCGTTTTTCCCAGTACGAGTCGGCGACTTTGGACGAAGAAATACCCTTTATGAAAGGCATATTGGCCGAGGCGGTACGCAGGTTCGACATGAAAAGGTCGGAAAGCTCGGTGTGCCCATCCTTCGTAGACTGACTTGTGGAGTGCGTGCTCGACGAGGATATATACTCGGCCACCGACTCGATCACCCGCGATTTGACATTTTCCATACAAGCCGCCTGCGCCGACTCCAGATCGTTCTTTACAGCCGAAGTTATTACATATCCGCTTTGGCTGCGCCCGACCCATTCTGGCATTTTTTTGGTGCTGCGTTCAACTACTTTCGCGATCTGGAATGCAGAAGCGGCAGTTATCCCCACTGTGAGGAGTGCTGCCATAAAGACTTTTTTACCAGCCATTTTATTGGTCGCTTTTAACGATGAAATAGGCGGTCAGGATCCATGCCACGAGCCCTATCCCGCATGCAATGACATATGTATGTACCGAAGCACCCAATACGGCAAGGACAATACCCAGGACCAGCAGCACAAAGAACCATGCCAGCGAAGCCACTTTCTGCACGGCAGAACTGCGCGGCTGTTCGGGAAACGACACCCCCAGGGCTGCTACCAAAGTGACAATGGCCATCACACCTCCACCTATCGGGAACCATATATGGTCGCATGCCATGAAGAATGCGTAAAATACCAATAGCCCGACGATAACCGCTACGGCCGAAAGAACAGGATTGATTTTCATATCGGTTGCTGTTAAATTCATTAATGCGTTATAGGAACCCTTACGGGACATTATTTAAATTTTATTGCACTAAAAAAGAGGTCTTAACGGTCACCCGAATACCGTGCCGGCAAAGCAAATCCTCGGGTCTTTCCCGCTGTAATCGCCTTGACGTAATTCCGCAACGGGCAAACAGCTGACCGCAATGCAATCGGCCCCGGCATGGTTATTATAAGCCCGGAACAGGAGGAGGAGTTATCGATAACTGGGGTGCGATATCGGTAACGTCTTTGGCCTGCGCCCAGGCCGTCATCCCAGGTTTCCAGATATACGTATCAGTAGTGATCTCGCCACGGCGGATCATCGCCACCACGTCGTTCAATGAATATGGCCCCCGTTGCTGCCCGCCGATAATGGCGTGGATATACGGCGTGGATGCCTGCACTGCCGATAACTGTCCCGGGAAAACAGGGTCGCCCAACGGTGCCTGAGCTGCCGAGACCTGGTTCATCGAGCCGGTCATGGCTTTTCCCATGGCCTGGCTGAATAGGGAAGCCATCGAAAGCCCCATGGCAAGCCCCATTATATCCATCATTTTATTGTCGTCGCTCATAATCTGCATTTTTTAAGAGTTAATCTATAATCTATGAATTAAACTCCTGTTCGGAACATCTGAAAACTTTAAACCCCTATGGAGGGATGCCTGAACAGGTTATAAATCAACTTTATTTATAGCCCTGCCGGCGGTGGTGGTGGAGTGCCCGGCATACCGGCCGGAGGCGGCGGGGGAACCGCACCGAAAAGCTGTGCTATCTCGGGGACCTGTTCGGCCATTAGCCATCCGCTCATGCCCTGCTTCCACACATGCGTGCTTTTTGTCATTCCACCCTGCACGACCATCTGTTGCAATTGGGCCAATGTGTATGGTCCCGCCTGCTGCCCATGGTTGGATATGTGGTACGAAGCCGTGGCACCTACGGGAGGCGGAGGCGGCTGCGGAGTGTTCACTCCCTGCATCATATTGCCCATCATGTTCGACATGCTGCCGCCAACAGCTGTTCCCATCATCATCCCGGTCATCATGGCAGCAGGATTCATGCCTCCGCCACCTCCACCGAAATCCATGTTCATGCCGCCGCTGCCTCCCAACTGACCCAGGCTTTCGGCCGCTGTTTTGGCCACCTCGCCCTGTATGTTTATCTGGTGGGCGCCGATGTAAGTATTTTCGGTCTGCAGTTTCTGGGCCCGCTGCATCTCCTCGTTGGCCCTGGCACGCAGGTCGAGGTCCATTATGCGTATATCCTCCACGTTGCGTACCGTAGCCATGGTTTGTTCGTCGGCTATCAATTCCGCCCGCCCTTTCAATATCTTGTCCAGACGTTCGAAATTGGGATGTTCCTCATCGAGGTTTATCTCGGCGATATTGACCTGCTTGATGTTGACACCATAATCGTGCTCCACACGCTGCCGCAACGCATTTTCTATGAATTGGCTGATTTCCAACAGATACGAGTCGACCCTGAACACTGAAAATTTACACTCCCTGGCCGAACGTCCCACGAGCGACGACACGTTGGCCGTCAGCGGGTCTTTTATCTGATCGAAGAAGTCCTCGATGCTGAAATCTATCAGCTTGTTGAGCTTGATAAAGTTCTGGTAGTCGCTGATGTTGAACATCAAGCTACCTTTCACAGCTGCCGGCACCGGATAGTCGTCGTTGCGCGGGTCGGTGATGTTGACCCGCGGAATAAAGAACGGCATCCGCACGTTGCCCGCCAGGTTGATAAAATATATTTCGGCCTGGAACGGAGAGTTCCCTCCGAAGGCGCTTCCCACTATGCTTGTCAACACGGGGAAGTTGGCCGTTTTGATCGTCTCGTCGTATGGCCCGACGATAAAATCCTGCATCAGGCCGCTACGCTGCTTGTAGACAAACACCGCTACCTCGCCGTCTTTGACCCTCACGGAACTTCCATAACGTATGGCGTTCTCTTTTTTCGATGCTTCGCCACCAGGCGACCACTTCCATATCAGATAGTCCGCCGGTTCGTCGCAACGGATGACATCCATCAATCCGCCCTCTTTTTTGCTTGAGAATAGACCCATTTTATCGATTGTTTTTTAGGAACAGTTTCTAAATTTATTTTCTGACGCCCCTGAATTTGAAGCCTATCCCGACATACATTATCCAACGATTGTCGAATCTGCTGTAATACGAATTGTAATAGCGGGTTCCCAGTGCGAAATATGTGTGCCAGTTGTTTTTCGAAAGCGGATAATTGTGCCAGCGGATTCCTGCGTCGCCATATAAATAACCCCAATCCGATCCGCCGAGGCTGCTGCCCGACGACAACGTAAGTTCCCAACCGTCGTATTTGCCTGAATAGAGATTGATCCCCATCAATGCCCCGAGGGTGGTGTTGAGTTCATAATTACGCGTGTCGCCATAGTCGAAAAGTCCTGTGGCCAAGTCCATCACAACGCTTAATGCCAGGGTTTTATTGAATGAATAGCCGGCGGTTAAGGTTCCGTCAACTATCGAAAATTCCTTGTTGTTGCCCAACTCTCCGCCGGTACGGAATTCGAAGGTCCCCACATAACCCTTCGATTGAGCCGAACCCGCCATAACCGAGAACACCGAAAATACCAAAGCTATAATCCTTTTCATATCGGTATGATTAAGGCGTTTACTATTTTAGCAGTTGCTCCAGTTTCTTCTTATCGGATTTATAGCGCAGACCTGTGCATTTCGATACGAACTCCCGCGCCGGGACCTCTTCCCCGGCAGCTATCCGTCCGGCTACAATGGCGCGTGCCTGATCGTAATCTCCCGTGCGCCCCATGCACGATGCCAGGAAAAACTCGCTGGCGGCATCGTAGTCCCCCGCCATAAGGGCCGTCTTTACGATCTGTCCCCGTACATGCCCGGCTGCCGGATCGTCTTCGGCCACATTCATAACATACGATTGTACAGCTCCTTTGTAGTCGCCACGGTCCAGTAATATGGAGATATCCTGGGTCTCTTCCACAAAAGCTTTATCCACGGCCGATTTTGTGATCATGCCCACTATGGAGAATGCCGCAAATACGATTACGCACATCAAAACCAATCCCAGAAAGAAAGAACGCCGCGTAACGGCACGGCGACGCGACATCGTAGCGTTAAGTCTCGACTCTATCTCTGCCATGGCGCTCTTTACCTCGCGGCTTTTGCCGTATGATGTTTCCAGCCTGCGCTTTGCCGAATCGTATTGGGTCATGATCTGCGTTATCTGGTCTTTGCCGCGGTCCACACCGCTCTTGCCTTTCAACTTGCGTACAATAGATACTATGGCCATCAACAGCATCAATGCCGTTATAGCCCATACCACGATATTTTCACTTATGGCGGCGAGCGCAAAACACAACAGCGTGCCTATGATGTATCCTATGAATGCAAAATTTCGCATCCCGTCGAAGATCGACGGCATCGGAATATCCCTTATCTGATTGAGACACTCTTCCACATCGGAGAGTTGCAGCGAGATAGAGTCGGCGCCTTCATAGGCATCGGCAGATGTGTCGGCGTAACCGCACCGCGGACATATTTTGGAAAGATGGGGCATTTCATCCCCGCATTTTGGACATGTTGCCATAATCAGGTGTTCGTTTTATGTTTTTTATTTGGTGCGCCCGTCAGAATCCGTTAAGAAGCTGTTTGGATTTGTTAACGAGATTATTTTATATCGTTTTTCCGATGATTTTTCGCGGCGGGATGAGGCGAATAGCGGCCCTGTTTAACGAATCACACCGCGGGAAAGCACGGAAAAGAGGATAAAAGAACGTGATTAATAAATTCAAAATAGTTTCCAAGTCCATTATCTGATTATTTAAGTGCTGTCTCCGTCCCCTGTTTAATCAGGTTGTGAGACGAATAGAGATGCCTGTTTAACGACAAAACCGGATAAGCAGGACCGGGAAGAAAATCAGAGGACGAGAAACTTTAAACGGATACTTAACACACTCCGGTGTAGTGACACCGTCCGGAATATCCGGTGCCGGCCACTACCGCCTGAAAAAGTTCATAAACCACTTATTGACTTTCTTCTGGAACGATCCCTCGCTGCTGCCCGTAGCCACCGCCTCCAGGGCTGACGATTTGCCTATGCTTTTGGCGGCGTCGATTTCCTGTTTTTTGATAGTCACGGCATCGTCGTGCGCTCTCATGGCATCTTCGCGGCGCTGCTCATACCGTCTCATCTCCAACTCCCTCGCAGCGCGTTCCTTGTCGTCGAGGTTCTTTTTGACCGAAGCGATCAATGCGTCGGCTTCTTTGAACGAAGAACTCATCGGATCGACCACGCTCAAAAGGTCGAACGCCTCGGAATACTCCCTGAGGGCTACTTTGGCTTTGGCCTGTTGCAGGGCCTGTGCACCGAATTTGTCGATCATCTGTTTGTATATTACCGCCATGCGGTCGGCAACCATAGGATACTGGTCGACATTTTCGGGGATCGATCCCAACACTGCCAACGCTTCGTCGTATTGTTGCCTTTCGGCCAACGATTCGGCTTTGGTGATCAGGGTGGGGATGCGGGTGTTGTAGTAATCGATCACCTTTGTCCGGCAGCGGTCCATAAAGGCCTTGGTTTGCGGACTTTTGGCTTTGATGCTGTTGATCGCGCTGACAATGGCCTTGTTTTCCAGACGGTCGATCCCCTTGACATTGAAAGACATCTCGTCGAGTACAACACCCGCTTCCACATCCAGCAGATAGAGCGATACCTCCAACTCCACTATAAATTGGGCGGGAGCCGTTGTCGTGACCTGCTTGTCGATGAACACGACATTGGGCGTGAGTGCCAGCAACATCGACGAAGACCCCATGCCGTTCTGCGTGACTATTTGTGTCATCTTCGTATTGAGCGATGCCCTCCCGTCGGCAGGTATGTTCACATCGTCGCACACGATGGGGGTTATGGCCACCATCTCCTTCGACGACATTACCGTCTGGGCGGGAGCCGCAAGCGCCGGCAGCAGCAGTGCTGATAGCAGACAAACTTTCTTTATCATGATCTTTGACTGTTAGGGACTATGGTTTTAATTTCAGAAAAGCCCGCCGGCCCTGCATCCGAATAAGAGTATGTCTAATTTTCCTGAGGAAAGTAGTTGCGAATTATTTTTAGGGCTGTTTTTTGCAAAAATCGAGGAGCATAGTGGTGCTATGTGACGAAATTTTTGTAAAAAAAGAGACCAAAGAAACGATAAATATTTTCCTCGGGAGATTTAGACAAACTCTAAATCCTGCATGCCGGTACTGTTTCCACAACAGACGCTATGCTAACACGCCTGTATCTACTTTTCGCCAACGATGAGCCACACCTCACCCTGGCCTTTAGGATATATCTTCACCGGGACATTGTAGGGATCCTTACCCAGCATCGATACCATCGGGCGCATGAAAGCGGTGGCGTCGATGGCCACCTCGCGCCCCGAAAGGCTCTTCCCATAAAGCGGCATGCGTACTTGAGCGAAAACGAGGGTATTACTGCTACGTGCCCCCTGGCTGAAGCGCCCCTGCACACAATTGTCCTCGAACCACACTCCGAGAATGTCGGCCAGTTCAGCACTTTGACCGTTGTAGTCGAACTCCGTCTCGAAATCAAACGGGCAACTCTCGAAACGGCGCATAGTGACCTTGATTTCACGGCCGTTGGCGAACATATCGTCGAAATGGCCCTGCAGTTGGGCAGTAAAGTTATCCATGTAGCTCAACACCGCCTCTTCCAGCAACAACTCCACCGGGGCTGCACTCGATGGCGAACTGACTCCCGTCACGCCCGATATTTGCTTCGAGGTGTATGCGTCCAGGGCCCGCACGTTGAAAGTAACCTGCTTTACCGGACCGTTTTTCTTTACGCTGAACGACATGTCGATCAGTATATCCGCTTTTGCCGTGCGGTTCAGGCGCTCTATCGGACTTTCCGCTATCGCGCTTCCGCTCCCGCTGCTCGTGATAAGCGACATCTCGGCTGCTTCGGTCCTCAGGTTTTTGAGCGACTGCTCCAGATCCTGCAACGGGAATCCCCGTTCGGCCATTATGGCCCCCATTTTGGTTATCAACAACCGCAGGTCGGCACTGTTAAGCAATGCCGCATTGTAATCAGGGATCTTTTCAATGGCGCCCTGATTGTCGAACTCATACACATAGCCATTCGAGTTGCACCACGAATCACTCGGTACGACCATCAGGACGGGTTTCTTGGCCTGTCCGGCAGCCGTCATAACCAGAACAGCGCACAACATCGATAGAATCAACTTTTTCATATGCTATCCAACTCGTTGAGTGTTATTTTAAAATCCCGAATTCAGCTTTTTCACTATCCCGTCAGCTTCGAGTTGTTTGCGAAGGTTGTCGTACATGATCTGCGCATAGATTGCAACTTTGTAGCCCCCCTTGACCTGCAGACAGTCCGTTCCCGAAGGTACTCCATCGGTGGTCATGTTGACGAACTTCAAATAGGGGCCTCCTGTTGCGAAAAAGTTCTCGAAGTAAGCCTGGTGATTCTCCTCTGCGTTAGGGTCGCTGCAAATGGCCGGTGTAGGCATAGCTGTGCTGCATCCCGGGATACCGCGGAATATGGCGGCTGCCACAGCACTCTTTTTGGCCTGCACCACCGCCTGGTCCACCTTTTTGCCGAAAGCCCAGACCTTGACATATTTGGTGCCGTCCTGGCCTACTTTAACTGTGGTGATCTCGTAGTTGTAGCTGCTGCCGAAAAGAACGTCGCGCTCTTTCTTCTTCTGCCCGTACAAGCCTGTGGCACTGACAACAAGCGTCATTCCCAGCATTATAGCTATAATCCTTTTCATGTCAATATAAAAATTTAGAGTATGTTTAAACCTCTCAAAGCAAGCCTCGCAGGGTCTTCCTGAGAAAGGCCGGGGTGTGAGGGCACACCCCGGATGGATTTCCTTAGAACGTATATTTCAATCCCACGGTGAATGCCGTCCCGTTTCGATCTTTATCGATATGGTTCATTATGTATTTGTAGTTGACGGGCGCTTCCTCGCTGCCCCATACTCCGGAGTAATCGGCTCCTACGTATACCTGCAGCGGATATGCCACGTTGACGTAGAACTTAACGCCACCCTGGAATGCAACGGCTCCGGTGTCTTCTTTCGTTTCGTTATCTTTAGCAACCTGGTCGTCGTCCAAAAGCATTTCGTAACCTATCATTATCTGAGGTACGATCTCGAAATATTTCGCAAAACGGTAGCCGATACCGTAGCCGATCATCATCGTCAGCGGGAACACGTTGCTGGCGTCGTATACTCCGGCAATAGGTTCGCACTTGTAGCGGTTGGCAACCACACTCAAAAGGCCGTACTGTGATAATCCACTCGTTTTGATGTCGGCCAGGTAGTCTACATGCAGGTTAATACCATCGAGTCCGCCGGCCCTCCAGCCCAGGCCGATACCCACCCCGGCATCGTTGTGCTGGCGCAGTACATTGCCTTGGCGCACGCTCCATCCGGCTATCTGAAGGAATTCCGATGCATCGCTCTTGCCTGTGGCCACGTAGCGGTTGTCGGCTACTTTCGTCGCCCTGACCACACCGGTGCGGGTCGACGATGTCGTGCCATTGGCATTCATCACGGTTTTGTATGCAAAATAGCGCGACCCGTTTTTAACACCTTCCTTGCTCCCGATCTTAGCCTTTAACGGACGGGTACTGATGATCGCCGCTTTCACTTTCAGCGCATCGTGACGGTTTTCGACCTCTGTTATGACCTTGTTGTAACCACCCTCTACCAGTGCCGGCAGCCATCCTGTCTCATCCGGAGTAGAAGTAGTAACAGTAAACGAACCCACCGGGTTCATCTTGACATTTAGATTGTTGTATGCCTCGTTGTTGCGGGCTGTTTTTTGTGCATCGGTTTCTCCTTCGTCGATCCATGTGTCGAATACGGCGTTCTGCACCTCTTCGTTATAAACTATTTTATAGAAGTTAGCCTTGACGTCCGACATACGCACCGTATCGCCTAAAAAATTCTTATCGAGCCTTATCTTAGTATAGTCGAGCACCAGCAGATAGCTGTTGGCTACGAGCCCCAATCCTGCGTTCTCGAGTTCGCTCATCCCGAGTTTCGAACTTTGGGCGTTTATAACATCCTGGTCCTTCGCGTTGTATGCCCCACGCTCGTTTATTATGCGTGCCGTCATCGTGCCGTTGGGCTGGCGGTCGAATATGTATGAAATTATCTGGCGTCCGATATTATTCTGTGCCACGAGGTTGTCTATCGCCGGCGCCTGACCGTTGCGCGGTGAATTTACCGCAAATGTTTTGGTCGGGATATCGTTGATATCGAATTTTCCCTCACCGACCACGCTTTTCAGTGTATTCACGATCTGCGCATCATATTGATCGGCATGAGTTACCACGATAACCGACAATGCGTTACGATCATACTTCGCTTCCACGGTCTCTTTGACTTTTTCCTGGCCGTGTGCAACCAGGGCAACAGCAAACAGATACACGAACAACGTAAAGAATTTTTTCATAATCACAGGGGTTTATTGGTTAGTTCAATTTCATACAGTTTACGGTACGCGATTTGTTTTACATGACATGTTTTTCGCTTTTGTGACAAGAATGATAATTTTTATTGCATTTTCTTAAAAAAATATCTGCCACAACTTTTCCCTCCATGTTTTACAATCGCAAGTATACGAAAAATATCCGGGAAATGAAATACTTCCACCTTAAAAATACTTCGAATTGGCGCATAAATAAAAAGGAGGCGATGCATACGGCACGCCTCCTTTCAGGTACACGGGATTACAATTATTCCAATTCGATCATCAGGGTATTCTTCGCAACGTTGACTCCCTCTGCAACATGAATAGCTTTGACCGCACCGTCGACGGGCGACAAAATGCGGTTATCCATCTTCATTGCACGGAACAGCATCAACTGATCCCCCTTTTTTACTTTGTCGCCAACTTTTACGTCGAACGCCAATACCATTCCGGGCATGAACGATAAAACGTGGTTGGGATTCACTTTCCGCCACGGCTTGCGTGCCATAAATTTCTTGTTGAGCGTCGTATGGAACGTGCCGTGCATAGTGCGCACCGTATCGTATGTCTTATTTTCTGCCATTCTCTTCGATTTACCTGATGATTAGAACGGGGGCAACCCGTGTTTCTTTTTGGGATGCTTGACCTGTTTCGCGGCGGCCACTTTCAGGGCGTGCGCAATACATTCGCGCGTCTCACGGGGGGTTATCACAGCGTCGATATAACCTTTCGATGCGGCAACATAAGGATTGGCGAACTTGTCCTTATACTCCTGTATCTTGATCTGGCGCATTTCGTCGGGATTGGCCGCTTCGGTGATCTCTTTCTTGAAGATGATGTTGGCGGCACCCTCCGGACCCATCACTGCGATCTCGGCCTGGGGCCATGCGAACACAAAGTCGGAACGCAGGTGGCGCGATCCCATGGCTATGTAACCACCGCCGTAAGCCTTGCGCAGGATGACCGTAACCTTCGGAACGGTCGACTCGCTGTAGGCATACAGCATCTTGGCGCCGTGGCGTATAACTCCTGCATGCTCCTGGTCGATGCCAGGCAGGTAACCAGGCAGGTCTTCCAGCGTGATGGTGGGAATGTTGAAACAGTCGCAGAAACGGATGAAGCGGGCCGCTTTATCCGATGAGTCACAGTCCAGTACACCTGCCAGCACCAGGGGCTGGTTGGCTACGAAACCTACCGTCTCGCCGTTGATGCGCCCGAAACCGATCACGATGTTGCCCGCGAAAAGTTCCATAACCTCCACGAAATCACTGTCGTCGACTATCGAACGGATAACGTCCCTCACGTCGTAAGGCATCGTGGGGTCCTGCGGCACGATCTTGTCAATCTGGTATATCTGGTGCGGTTCGGCCGGAGTAAGTTTTTCCGCTTTGGCAGTGTTGCTTGCCGGAAGCATCGAAATAAGTTTGCGTATCTGCACGAAGCACTCCTCCTCGCTCTTCGAGAAGAAGTGTGCGTTACCAGTGATCTCGCTGTGGACGCGGGCACCTCCCAGCTCTTCCATCGAAATCTCTTCACCCAACACGGTCTTGATTACCTCGGGGCCGGTGATGAACATTTTGGAGATATTTTCGACTACGAAAACGAAGTCGGTCAGCGCGGGCGAATAAACGGCGCCGCCGGCACACGGGCCGAGTATGACCGAAATCTGCGGAATCACACCGCTCGAAAGAGTGTTGCGGAAAAATATCTCACCGTAGCCGGCCAGTGCGTTAACTCCCTCCTGGATACGCGCGCCGCCCGAGTCGTTGATCCCGATAAGCGGCATGCGCATGTTGAGCGCATAGTCCATGATCTTGGTGATCTTGCGTGCGTGCATGAATCCGAGCGAACCACCCGCAACGGTGAAATCCTGTGCGAAAATGGCCACCGGTGATCCACAGATCGTACCGGTCCCGATGATAACGCCGTCGCCCGGAAGCTCCTTGTCCTGCATCCCGAAATCGGTGTTGTCGTGTTTGACGAACATGTCGTACTCCAGGAACGAATTTTCGTCCAACAGGGCGATGATACGCTCGCGGGCCGTAAGTTTGCCCATAGCCTTCTGTTTCTCGATGGCTTTCATGCCTCCTCCAAAGGATATTTTTTCTTTCCTTTGCTGGAGTTCGATAATTTTTTTGTCTTCGGACATAAAGGTATATTTGGTTTGAGTTTACCTCAGATAATGTTTATTGCTTTACAAGAGTCGCCGCGAATTTACGTAATATTTTCTTAACATACGCCATCCGTACACCATAAAGTAACTACTTATTCCATATATCCCTGATAAACAACCATATCTGTGCATGGCTCGGGTGCTGCGATTTTTTTATCGGAGATCCCGAAAATTGCGCTACCCGAACCGGTCATCGAAGCGTACGACGCTCCGGCTCCGTATAATGAGGACTTTATGTCGCGCAGAATTGGATATGTGGCAAATATGCCCTCTTCGAAATCGTTGGTAAGCGTCGTGCGCCACTGTGAAATGTCTGCAACCACTCTTGCGGCAAGAGGAACCGCCGGGGTGTGCGTTGTGACGCCGCGGTAGGCTTCGGCGGTGGAGACTCCGACCGGAGGCTTCACGATTATGATATAACATCTTTTGAGCGATGTCTCGACGGGAGAGAGTATTTCGCCGCGTCCCGATGCCAGGGCGGGACGGTTCCGTACGAAAAATACCGTGTCGCTGCCCAGTCCCGCAGCCAGTTCCTCCATGGCCTCAACCGTAAGCCCGAGGCCGAAGAGCGTATTGAGCCCTTTTATCGTGAAAGAGGCATCGGCAGACCCTCCGCCCAGGCCCGCTCCGAATGGCACCGCCTTATGCAGGTGAATCCCGACCTGCGGCAGATTGAAATGCCGGCGCATAAGGTCACGTGCCTTAAGGCAAAGATTTTTCTCCTCAGGACAATCGACCGCGATCCCCGATGACGTAAAACTGTCGCGTGTAGCGGGGACGAGTTCGATGGCGTCGTAAAACCCGGCTATTGGATACATAACCGTTTCAATATCGTGGTACCCGTCTTCGCGTCGCCGTATAATGTCGAGCCCGAGATTTATCTTGCAGTTGGCGAAAAATATCATAACCTAAAGCGTTTTCCCATAGCGCATTAATACCGGAAATCTACCGGCTCCCCGAGATAGAATCCCAATATGCGGCAGCGGAACAGGTAGTCGTACTTCGCCTGTACTACCTCTATCTGGGCGCGCTCCCATTGCGATTTGGCGTTGTTATAATCGAACATCGTGGTTGCCCCCGCATCCAGTTTACTCTGTTCGTTGTGGAATACGATACCTGCCGCCCGGGCCGCCTCTCCCGAAGAGAGGTATTTTTCATATGACGTGCGGGCCTTTTCTCCGGCCTGTTCTATCTCCTTGCGGTAGGTATTATGTGCCTCTTCGACCACAAGCTGTTGCGACGAAACGGCCAGCGAGGCGCTGCGTATCTTATTCTTAATGGTGCCTCGCTCCCATATGGGGATACTGACGTTAACCCCCACATATTCGTTGCCATTATTACGTAACTGGGTGGCAAACCTAACATTGTCGTATCCATTCTGGAATGAGTAGTAGTAGCTGTTGTTATAACCCATGCCGAGCGAAACCGTGGGATAACGCTGTGCCTTGGCCATCAGCACTCTCTTTTCACCGGATTCCAGACGGCTCATCTCGGCCCGGATCCCGGGGCGCAGGCCCACCGAGGCATCATACACATCTTCCGGCGCTCCAAAGCGACTCATCATCTCAAATTCGACATCACCCATCTGGGGCCTGCGTATTTCAAAACGGGAATCGGGTTCGATGTTCATCATTTGCTGAAGGTCCAGCAATGCCAAACGATAATCGCTTTCATACCCTACCAATGCGTTGCGGTCGCGGGCCAGTTGCGAACGGCTCTCATATAGCGTTGATTCGGCAATTTTGCCCGCTTTGAATTTAATCTCGTTCGTTTCGACCAATTGACTGGTTATATCGACCTGCGCACGCCCCAGTTCTACCATATCCATAGTGTAAAGCACCTGAAGATAAGCAGTCATGATCTGCAATGATATATTTTCACCTACATTGGCGATAACCTGCTGCGAAGTCTGCACATCTATCCTGGCAGCCTCTATACTATGGTTAATAGCCCCGCCGCCGAACAATACCATGTCGCTCGACAAGCCGGCACCCGAGGAAAACTGATTGTTATCGCTATAGGTTCCGTCACGCGTAGGGCCGCGCCCGAAATAGAGATTGCCATTCAGGCTTGCCGAAAGATTCGGCAGGCGGCTGTTGCGGGCATCATCGAGTTGTAGCTTTACCTTCTCGCTCTCCACCCCGACCTGTCGCAGGCGCAGGTTGTTCCTCATCGCCGCATCGACACATTCGGCCAATGTCCATTGCGTCTGAGCCGTAACCGCCGAAACGGCACAAAGGCACGAAACACTTAATAATACTATCCTGAGCCCCTTCATGTTTCGCTACTTTTTATCGTTCTTCTTGGAGTCGTATTTACGCACACCCTTGAGTTTCTCATCGCCTTTAAGCCCTGTGAGCACTTCGACCCGTATGCCGTTCGACAGACCGAGCGTCACCTCGCGACGTTCGAAGATTTGCTTCGGAGCATTTTCCGCCGACGTGAGCACCTCTACGAACGACTTGCCGTCCGCATAGATGGCCGCACTTTCCGATATCGACGCCACGCTATCGCGATGGTCGGTGACAATCTCGGCATTGGCGCTGTAGCCCGAGCGTATGAACACCCCCTGCGGTATCTTTACCGCAGCCTTGATCTCGAACATGACCACGCCGTTTTCCGCCGTGCCCTTTGGCGAGATATACTCCACATCGGCATAGAGCGTATCCTTGGGCATGGCTCCTATCGTGATCTTGGCCCGGGTTCCATGCTTTATCTTGCCCACTTCCGTCTCGTCGATCTTCCCTTTGAAGATCATATCCGACAGGTCGGCCACGGCGGCTATCGTCGTTCCGTCATTGAAAGTATTGGACTGGATCACCGAGTTCCCTACCTTCACCGGAACATCGAGCACCGTACCCGATACTGTTGCGCGTATCTGGGTATTGCCATATTCGGTGTTCTTACTCAATATGCCGTTCTTGACTATTTCGAGGTTGTTGTTCGCATTGACGTACTCCTCTTCGGCCGTGGCCATCTCACTATGCTTGGTGTCGTACTCCTCTTTCGACACCACCCGGGCATCATAGAGTTGCCGGATACGTTCCCATTCCTGGCGTACCTTCTCAAGGCGGATACCCGAAACCTTGACCTGCGACTCGGCGGCATTCAGCGATCCCATCTCGGGAACGACCTGTATGCGTGCAATGACGTCGCCCTGGCGCACCTTGTCGCCGGCCTCTTTGAGGATTGCCGAGATAATGCCCGAGATCTGCGGTTTGATAAGCACTTCGTCACGCGGTTCGATGCTTCCCGTGGCTATGGTCACCTTCTCTATAGTGGTCGTATCCACCGCCACTATCTCGTAAACCGCATCGGGAGTACGGCTCTTACCCCAAAGGTAAGCAAATATGAAGACCGTAAGCCCGATCATCACCATCCCGACTACGACCCGTCCCCGTTTTTTCTTCTTTACAGCCATGATATCACGTATTTATAATTTATTTCCCCCTTGTTACATTTCATCTCCGGGATGCCGCATTACTCCTCCCTGATAGCATCTACTGCTTTTATTTCCAACGCCTTATTGGCCGGCAACAACCCCGCGGCCACTCCGCCGCCGATAAGGATCAGCATCGTCACGAACACCGTCCCGAACGGAACCTGTGCCGAAGTGAAAAACGAGTCTACCTCGGCATTGGCCGCCAGACTCATGTCTATCAAAGCCAACACTCCCACCGAAAACGAAATGCCGGCAATGCCCGCCATCAGCGTCAGCGTAAAACTCTCCACTATGATCTGCCTGCGGATAACCTTCGGCGTCGCCCCGAGTGCACGCCGCACGCCTATTTCATGGGTGCGTTCGCGAGTCACCACCAGCATGATGTTGCTTATGCCTACTATTCCGGCCATTAATGTCCCGGCACCTACGACCCATACCAGGATAGTTATACCCAGCAGCATATTCCCGAAGGTCTGGAACTCCTCGCCCAGATTAAAGCCGATGATCGCTTTTTTGTCGTCAGGCGAGATCGAATGGCGCTCCCGTATCACCGCCTTGACATCTTTTTCCAATGTCGCTGCGTCCACATCGTCCTCGCCGGCCACAGCCATGACCCAGAACTTGTCGCCTCCGTTATAAGCCTGTTGCAGGGTGGTGAAAGGCATAATAAGCGCCTTCTCGGTGTCGCCGCCGATCTGTATGTTACTCAGGGGGACATGCACTCCGATCACAGTGTAATACGAAGAGTTGACCTGTATTACCTGCCCTACGGGATCGACACCGTAATCGAAAAGCGTGGAATACACCTGCTGACCGATGGAACACACCTTGCGCCTTTCGCGCATGTCCTCTTCATTGATATAGCGTCCGTACAGCATCGCCTGAGGTTCGATAAGCCTGTATTGGGGCATGTGCCCGAACAACTGGAAATTACCCTTGCGGTCGGCACGCGAGACGTTGGACATCTGGCCGAAGTATATCCCCGAGACATATTTCACTCCGTCGCAACGCGTCTTTACTGCTTCTATGTCCGAGTTCGAAAACTGCCATTGCCGCCCCGACTTGAACCCTCCGTAAGCTTCCGATGTGGTGTTGGATATACAAAATACGGAATTGACGGCAAAATCACTGACCTGCCGCTGTATACCCCTCTCCACGCCGCTGCCGAAACCCGACATCACGACCAGCATGAAGATACCCCAGAAGACCCCGAGGGCCGTCAGGATACTCCGCGTGCGGTTACGGGTGATAACCTCCCATATTTCATTCCAAAAATCGAGATCGAACATCGTGGCTAAAACTGTGTATCTGAAATTGCATTCTTATTCATTCCCTAAAACAGTAAATCCGGGCGACACTACAAAAAACCGCCATCACTATTTTCCGTATCTCATCGCATCTATCGCTTTCATCTTAACCGCCTTCCGTGCCGGGATATAACCGGCTATCATCCCGGCAATCACAAGCACAACAGTTGCACTTACGGCAACGGCCATATCTATCGTCGGGTCTTTGAATATGAACGATATGGTAGAACCCTCGTCGACGCTTTTCTTCAGTAGCTCGCTTAGCAACTCCATCAGCCCCATACCCGCCACCAGGCCCATGTAGCCGAATGCCAGAGTAATGGCCAGGGCTTCGACCAGCACCATCGAAATTATCGAAAACGGAGTGGCTCCCAACGATTTGCGTATCCCTATTTCGTTCATCCTCTCGCGCACCGACACCAACATGATATTGCTCACACCAACTATGCCGGACAACAAAGTTCCCACTCCGATCAGCCAGATGAACATCGTGATACTCGCAAATATCTCGTTGTCCTGCAGGTACGACTGATAGCGGTTGTTGATCCACACCGCCTCTTTGTCCCGCGGATCGAAACCGTGAGACGAGGCCAGGGTAGCCCTCAGGCGGTCATTGAATGCCTCGTTAGCCTCCGGAGTGGTCAATCCGCTTATAAGGAATGCTATCTGGTTGTACCTCGATGACTCGTCGCTGTAGACACCCGCGCCGGTGGAAATCGGGATATAACACGTATAATTACCGCTGTTACGGAAGCGCGGCTCGCTTACGCCGATCACCGTGTAGGCGACATTGTTGATTTTAATTACTTTCCCTATAGGATCTTCTTTAGGAAACAGCACCTCCGACATCTCGTTTTCGACCACTACCACCTTGCGGATCTCCCTCATGTCGTATTCGTTCAAAAACCGGCCTTTCGATATTTTGATTCCGTAGATCTGGGCGTGGAGTGTGGCTATGGCATTGACAGAGACTTCGAGCGTAAGGTTGCCGTACACCGCCATTTGCCCCCCATAATAGTACGATCCCGAAACTTTATCGGTAATATCGGGAAATTGATCGCCGATGAGCCTGGCATCCGGAGTTTTGAGCTCTATCTGCCTCCCTTGCTGATACCCTTTGAAGGGTTTCGACGTCTGGCCTCCGAATACTCTCACGACATTGTTGATCCTTTCGGCCATCGACGAGACTATACCGTTCTGCAGGCCGTTGCCCGCCCCGAGAAGTATCACAAGGAGAAAAATCCCCCATGCCACGGCAAATCCCGTCAACACGGTGCGCAACTTGTTGCGCGACATCGAAGCGAATATCTCCTGCCAGATCTCACGCATGGTGTTATACAGTGTGGATGTTAGAGATTATATCGCCTATCAGGCCGTCTTTGATATTGATAATCTTGTCGGTGGCCGCCGCCACTTCCGGGTCGTGAGTGACGACTATAATGGTCATGCCCTGACTGTTGACCTCGCGCAACAGGGCGATGACCTCTTTGGAGGTGGCGCTGTCCAACGCACCTGTGGGCTCGTCGGCCAGGATTATCTGTGGTTTGGTGACCAGGGCGCGTGCTATGGCTACACGTTGTTTCTGCCCGCCCGACAATTCATTGGGCATATGCGACGACCAGGGGCCCAGGCCCAGCTGTTCGAGATATTCCATTGCAATGGCGTTACGCTTCTTGCGTGCCATGCCCTGGTAATAGAGCGGCAAAGCCACATTTTCCAGAGCATCCTTGTAACTGATCAGGTTGAACGACTGGAATACAAACCCGATCATGCGGTTGCGGTAATGCGCCGCCTGAGTCTCGCTCAGATCTCTGATCAGCGTTCCGCCGAGGTGGTATTCCCCCCGGTCGTAATCGTCGAGTATTCCCAGAATATTTAGCAGAGTGGATTTGCCCGAACCCGACGCCCCCATTATCGAAACGAACTCTCCTTCGCCTATCGTCAGGTCTATACCTTTGAGCACATGAAGCGGAGCGCCGTTGAAATAAGTCTTGTTGATATCTTTAAGTTCGATCATTCGCCGAAAAATTGAATAATTCAAAAATAGCTTCGTTACTCGGGTCGTCTAATTGGGGCCCCCGCCGGAAGTGTGCGGCCGGCCGGGGGTGTGC
>JAVBMJ010000037.1:0-34795 GCA_031552535.1 Rikenellaceae bacterium | reverse complement strand
AGTTTTATGAACTTTGTCTGCAAAGTTCACAGCCCGAAGTCACCCTAAGCTGCGGACTGATCGCGCGCCTCCGGCTTCGATTTACGCCCACCGCTGGCTGCGGACTGAAAACAGAAATTCTGTAATTATTGGCGGCAATTCACTTATATGCAATAAATTAATATACATATTCGAATTTAATCCAACTCTTAATTCGCATATGTTGTGTGATTTTACGTGCGCCTGCATGCTTGAGTCGGGCGCCGGGTTAGCTTGAACTGTTTTTATTAAGAATCTGTCTGATCTTCACCGGAAGGTCAGACAGATTCTTTAAGGTTTATGCCGCAACGCCGCCGATGTTTATCCGACCCCGCTGCCGGTCGTCAGAACAATATTGCAGCCGATATACGCGAACCACGGGGCTTGGTTTTGATGGCGTCCGCGACCGAAGTGGTCATATCGGAGAGCCCCAGGTCGTACTGGTACATCACCCTTATCCGTTTGAACAGATCAACTCCGGCGCCGAATGCCAACCCGTAATTGAACCGGTTGAGGTCGTCGCCGTAATCGAGTTTCTTACCTCCGGCTTTAGCCGAAACCCCGCAATCCAGATACGGGCCGGCTATCACAAAAGGATTTACGACCGGCAGGGGAAAAGTGAACTTCAGGTTGGCCGGCAATTCTATCGACGAGAACCTGTCGGTACTGCTGGGGTCTCCTGTCGCGGAACCATCCTCCTTAACACTGCGTTGTACGTAGAACAATCCCGTATTCAGGCTCAAAGGACCTACCAACTTCAGATCGTAAGTGATACCGGCCAGGAAGCCTGTCTTAGAATCGAACATGTCCTTGTCCATCGAAGCATCCGACAGTTTCAGGTCGGTAAACGTAGCGCCGGCCTGTATTCCAAGCCTGCCTTGTGCCGATGCGCTCAAAACCAATAAACATGTGATGCATGTGACGATAATTTTTTTCATACCCATGGATTTTATGAACCCTCTGTGCCACAGTTTGTACTGTCCGCATCGGGTTCCGGTTCATAGTCAGGCGATGACATATATTTCTTATGCGCATCCACCCGTCAGAGTTTGTTTAATTTTCCTATGGAAAATTAAACAGTTTCTCAGTATTTACATTGAACAATGAATATGCCAAAACCGGTCGGGGAGTGTGCCGTAGAAGATTGCCTGCGTTTTTAAAGCTGCGACCTATTTGTTGACCTGGAATTTTGTGTTCCCGTCCTTGAAAAACTCCACTATCTGGCGTGCTGCGGCCAGCCCGGCATTTACGTTTGCCTCGGCTGTTTCGGCTCCCATCTTCTTCGACGTGGCGAAAACGCGGTCGCCAAATTTTTCCTTCATCAGCGTCAATGCGTCCGGGGCAATGTCCGAAACATATTTCAGGTCGGGACGTTCCTCCATCACTTTGATCAATCCCTCTTCGTCTATAATTTCCTTGCGGGCCGTGTTGACAATTGTGGCTCCCTTCGGAAGATGTGAAAGCAGGGTGTAACCCACCGATTTTTTCGTTTCGGCGGTAGCGGGAATATGTAATGACAGGTAGTCGCTCTTCGAATAAAGTTCCTCCACACTGCCCACGGCCCATACATCATCGCATTTGAAAATACTTTTGTTCGTGACATAAGGGTCGTAAGCAATGACCTTCATCCCAAAGGCTTTCCCATGGCGTGAAACTATGCGTCCCACGTTACCGTAGGCATGCAAGCCCAGCGTCTTACCGCTGATCTCGGTGCCTGTGCCCGGCTTGAACTGGTTACGGGCCATGTAGATCATCATCCCGAGTGCCAACTCCGCAACGGCATTGGAATTCTGTCCCGGTGTGTTCATGACCACGATACCACGGGCAGAACAAGCTTCCAGATCGACGTTGTCGTAGCCCGCACCGGCGCGCACGACTATTTTAAGGTTGTTGGCGGCGGCAACCACTTCGGCGGTCACTTTGTCGCTACGGACTATCAACGCGTCGGCGTCGGCCACGGCCGACAGTAACTGCGCATTGTCGGTGTACTTCTCCAGCAGGGCAAATTCATAACCCGCCTCTTCAACGATTTTACGGATACCGTCTACCGCGCTCCGGGCAAACGGTTTCTCGGTGGCAACCAATATTTTCATAACAAAATCTGTTAATGTGAGAAAACTCACTGCTTTCTCGATTTTCCTGGGTTGGTATGTGATTGTATATGCCATTGGTGTAGTATCTTGCGTCCGTATGATTCTCCCCCGGAGAATCATACGGACGCAAAAAGGCTTTTACTTCACGTGCATCGAAGCGAACTCCTTCATGCATTCTACCAATGCTTCGACACTCTCCTTGGGTAGTGCATTGTAGCACGATGCCCTGAATCCGCCGACCAGACGGTGGCCTTTGATGCCTATCATGCCTCGGCCTTTGGCGAAGTTGAAGAACTCGTCGCCGAGATGTTCGTACTCGGGTGTCATTACAAAGCAGATGTTCATTAGCGACCGGTCCTCTTTTTCAGTCGTTCCGCGGAACATCGGGTTGCTGTCGATTTCGTCGTACAGGAGAGCCGCCTTTTCCAGATTCATTTTATGTATCGCCGGAACGCCCCCTATGCTCTTAAGCCACTTGAGGGTCTCTTTCACCACATAGACAGGGAATACGGGAGGTGTGTTGAGCATCGAGCCTTCCTTGATGTGGTTGCGATAGTCGACCATCGAAGGCAATGGGCGCGAAACCTTGCCCAGCATATCCTCGCGGACGATCACGAACGTCACCCCTGCAGGGCCCATGTTTTTCTGGGCGCCCCCGTATATCAGCCCGTATTTGGTCACATCGACCGGACGGCTCAGGATGTCGGAACTCATATCGGCCACAACCGGCACCGGCGAGTCGATATCCTCGTGCATTTCGGTTCCGTAAATGGTGTTGTTGGTCGTTATATGCAGATAATCCAGGTCGGCTGGTATATCGTAACCTTTTGGAACATAGGTAAAATTCTTGTCTTCGCTTGATGCCACGGTCACGACCTCCCCGAATAACTTGGCTTCCTTCAATGCTTTCTTGGCCCACACGCCGGTATTGACATAGCCGGCTTTTTTCTCAAGCAGGTTGTAAGGGACCTGGAAAAACTGTGTGCTCGCGCCGCCGCCCAGAAACAGTACCTTGTAATTATCGGGTATCCCGAGCAACTCGCGGAACAACGCGTCTGCTTCGGCTATCACTGCCTCGAAATCTTTGGTCCTATGCGATATTTCGAGCAGCGACAGGCCGCTGCCTTCGAAGTCGAGTATTGCCTTGGCTGCATTCTCAATGGCTACGCGCGGCAATATCGACGGCCCCGCGTTAAAGTTATGTTTTTTCATATCGTATATGTTTGTATTTGGTTTGTCCTATGGTATTGTACAAATATAGTGAAAGGTGAACGCAGAGCGTCGAACTCTGTTCGAAAAGCTCAGCTGAACCGCATCCTATATTCTACAAATGTAAAATAATTTTTCGGAAATGGGTCCTGCTCTGTCTGTTATTTCGGGTAGTTTTAAAGATTATTTAAAGGTGCCTGCAGCTTTGTACACGGTTCAGTTTCGGGTATATATTTTGTCCGGTTTTGCTATCCCGGAATCTATCCCTGTTTATGTTTACGGTATTAACTGCTCATTGTTGGCGGTATGTCAATGAAGTGTTCGTATAATGTTGATTGTTGTTAGTCCGGCGATGGTAATATGTTTCTAAATGTATAGGTATGCGAAAACAACCTGTCGCCTATATGTTTGCGGTATGTTTGTATTTTGTTTACAATAGCCCGATTATTGACATTGATGATAAATTTGTCTAAAAAATGTTTATATAGCCTTAAATATGGTTGATATGATGTTTATAGATTGACGATATGTTTTAATGCCGGGAGTTATCTACATTGTTTCGATGGCAAATCGACAAATAATTAACACCTCTTTAGACACAGCCATTTTAAATCTCCCTTGGAAAATTTAAGCGGGTTCTAAATATCCTGTTGCCTTTCCGATGCAAAGGAAATCGCATCGGCCGGGCCTGGAGGGGCATATAAATAGCATTATCCCGATGCGCATTTGCGTGCACATCGGGATAATGTTATTTATATACGTGGCGATTGGCGTGACGTGCCTTAAAAAACATTGAGAGGCTGTCTAAATTTTCCTGGGGAAAATAGTTGCGAATTATTTTTAGGGTTATTTTTTACAAAAATCGAAGAGTATAGTGGTGCTATGTGACGAGATTTTCGTAAAAAAAAGCCAAAAAGAAACGATAAATAGTTTCCTCAGGAAATTTAGACAGATTCTGAGCCCGTCAGGTGTGATCGCAGGTATCCGAACCTTACGACATCCGCGACCGGTAGTCCTCGTAGCCGAACCGGCGGATGACGCGCAACTCGCCCGAGCGGTCTATGATGGCTATAGAGGGATGTGCCACGCCGTTGAACATCGTCGTCTTCACCATCGTGTAATGGATCATGTCGGCAAACACAATCCGGTCTCCGACTTTGGGTTCGATGTCGAACGCCCAGTCGCCCATGAAGTCGCCTGCAAGACAACTGCAGCCTCCTATGCGCCATCGTTTTTCTTCCCCTGCGGGGTCGTATGCACCGGCAATAGCAGGTTTATACGGCATTTCAAGGCAGTCGGGCATATGGCACGCGAACGACACATCGACCATAAGCGTCCCCACACCACCGTTGTGAACGATGTCTTCGATAGTGGCAACCAACACTCCCGTTTCCCAGGTGAAGGCGCTTCCCGGTTCGAGTATTATGTGAAGGTGCGGATGGCGCGAGCGGAATTGCTGCAATATCCGAACCAGTTCGTCGCAATCGTAACCGCGGCGGGTCATAAGGTGTCCGCCTCCCATGTTGATCCATCGCAGATGCGGAAGCAACTCTCCGAAGCGTTCCTCAACCGCTTCGAGCGTTGCGGCAAGGTCTTCGGGGCGCGATTCGCAAAGGGTGTGGAAATGAAACCCTTCGATCCCTGCAGGCAGTACGCCTCCCAGTTCTGCGGCTGTTACCCCTAACCTCGAACCCGGAGAGCACGGGTTGTAAAGCCCCGTGGCGACGGGCGAATATTCCGGGTTGATCCTCAATCCGCACGAAACGCCTGCTTGCCGTGTCTTTGCTCCGAAACGGCGGTACTGTCCCAAGGAATTAAATGTGATGTGGCTGCTCAGGGGGAGCAACGCCTCGAAGTCGGAGCCGGTGTAAACCGGGGCGTAGGTATGGCAGTTACGCCCGAAGAACTCGTTCACCAACTTCGCCTCGTTCAACGAACTCGCTGTGGCACTATCTATATATTCCTTTATAATGGGGAATATGCCCCACATGGCCGACGCTTTCAGCGCCAGTATGATCTCCACCCCGGAGCGCTGCCCAACGTCGGCGATTATGGCAAGGTTATGCCGCAGTCGCTCCTCTTCCAGGACGTAACACGGCGACGGCGCATCGTATATCCGCTTATTCATTTCAGAACTCATTAACGGCCGGGATATCTTCATGTGAAGAAACCCCGGCCGGGATGGGTTTAATATACTAACGGCAGGTCGTTAACGATACATCACCTCCTGGCCGTTGTGCCGTGGCAGGATCACACCTCCAGGTTGAGGTCGAACATCTCGACCCACGGCAATCCCTGTTCGCCGATCTCGGCCATGAACGGATCGGGATTGAACTGCTCCACATTGTAGACCCCCGCCTTCTTCCAAAATCCACGTGCAAACATGGCTGCTCCCAGAGCGGCGGGAACCCCGGTGGTGTAACTCACGGCCTGCGTCCCGGTCTCCTTGTACGCCTCCTCATGGTCGCAGTTGTTGTATATATAATAGGTGCGTTTTTCACCATTCTTGATGCCGCTTATACGGCAGCCGATAGATGTCTTGCCGGTGTAGTTCTCCCCCAGCGACTTGGGATCGGGCAGCACAGCCTTGAGGAACTGTATCGGCACTATCTCGACACCATTATACATAACGGGATCGATGCGCGCCATGCCTATGTTCTGTATCACCCGCAGGTGGGTGAGGTATTCCTGACCGAAAGTCATCCAGAACCTCGCCCTGCGAAGGGTGGGGTAGTGCTTTACCAGCGATTCCAGCTCCTCGTGGTAGATAAGGTACGACTCCCTGGGGCCTATCTCGGGATAGGTTATGGGCTGGTGTATCTCGTGCGGTTCGGTGTATTCCCATTTGCCGTTTTCCCAGTATTTGCCTTTCTGGGTCACTTCGCGGATATTGATCTCGGGGTTGAAGTTCGTAGCGAAAGCCATTCCGTGGTTGCCGGCGTTGCAATCCACTATGTCGAGCGTGTGCATCTCGTCGAAGTGGTGCTTGGCGGCATAGGCGGTATAGATGCCCGACACGCCGGGATCAAAACCGCAGCCGAGGATCGCCGTAAGGCCTGCCCTGCGGAAACGCTCGTCGTAGGCCCACTGCCACTTGTACTCGAACCTGGCCTCGTCCTTGGGTTCGTAGTTGGCCGTGTCGAGATAGTTTACCCCGCACTCCAGGCAGGCGTCCATGATGGTCAGATCCTGATAAGGCAACGCCACATTGATCACGATGTCGGGGTGGAAAGCATTCATCAGTTCGCACAACTGCGGCACGCTGTCGGCATCGACCGCTGCCGTTTTAATCCTGTCACCGCCGATGGAACGCGCTATGTCGTCACATTTCGACTTGGTGCGGCTTGCGAGCATGATGTCGGTGAAAACCTTGTTTTGCGCAACTTTGTGCGCGACTACAGTGCCGACGCCGCCGGCGCCGATGATAAGAACTCTGCACATTTTACCAAAAAAATTTAAACGGTTAACCTGTCTACTCCAGCCATCCGCCGGGCTGAAGTGGAGACAAAGGTACGAAAAACGCTACGATTTTTACATCATGCCGGTCTATATTTGCAGCATCGCGTTCGTTTTGTGCTGACGAATTCCGGGCAATGTATTATATTTGCGGTTAAATCCCATGACCGTTATGAAGACCTATACGCTCGAAGAGGTGGCTACACCGCGCCAGAAACGCGAATTTATCGACTTCCCCAAAAGGCTTTACCGCGATGACCGTAACTGGGTGTGTCCGCTGGACGACGATATAGAGAAGGTCTTCGATCCCTCGCGCAACGAACAGTTTTCCGGGGGTGAAGCCGTGCGTTGGCTGGCGCGCGACGAGAAAGGGGTCGTAGCAGGGCGCATCGCCGCTTTCTACGGCAAGGATCTGCCCGTTTCGATGGTGGAACAGCCAACGGGAGGGTGTGGATTTTTCGAGGCGGAGAACGACCCGGGGTTGGCCGATATGCTGTTCGATGCCGCACGCGAATGGCTGCTCTCGAAGGGTATGGAGGCGATGGACGGGCCGGTGAATTTTGGCGACCGCGACCAGTGGTGGGGGCTTCTGGTCAACGGGTATGAGCATCAGCCGCTATATGCCAACCCATATAATCCTGCCTACTATAAGGATCTGTTTGAAAACTATGGATTTAAAAATTATTTCAATCAGCACTCTTATTTGCGCAATCTTAAGGCCGGAGAGTTCAATGAGTCGGTATACCAGCGTGTAAAGCGTCTGGAGGAGACTCCGGGCTACCGGTTCGAGCATATCAGTAAAAAAAACCTGCGGCAGGTGGCCGAGGATTTCCGCAGGATATATAATAAGGCGTGGGCCAATTTCGACGGTGTCAAACCGATGGACAGCATGCATGCCCAGAGGTTGCTCAATGGCCTCAAACCGATCATCGACGAGCGGCTGATCTACTTCGCCTATTTCAACGATGAGCCGATAGGGTTTTTTATCATGGTTCCCGACATCAACCGCATCATAGGGCGTTTCAACGGCAAGTTGAACCTGATAAATAAATTACGGTTATTGTGGATGCTGAAACGTGGTAAGGCGGACAGGATATTCGCGATAATTTTCGGTGTTGCGCCCGAATTCCACGGCAAGGGTATCGAGTCGGGAATAATTCATTGTTTCGAGCAGACGATCACTGCGGGCGATCTTCCTTATAAAACTTTGGAGTTGGCGTGGATGGGCGACTTCAATCCTGTGATGATGCGCATGGTGGAGAGTTACGTGTGCGCTTCGCGCCATAAGATGCACACCACCTACCGCTACCTGTTCGACCGCGAAAAGGAGTTCACCCGCGCTCCGCGCATGGGCGTCAAACGCAGCGCCGAAGCCCTGCCGAAGGAGTAACTATGCGGTCAGTGACATAAAAAACCAGGTTATTCCGGATATTATGGCTGAGATTTAGTAGATATGCTAAATTTCAGCCATTCTAATTTCACCATACCTTTGGTCTATCAGCGGTTAATATATGATCATTCCCTCAAAAGTGTTGAAAACAAGATTATAAGCCTATAGCGTTTTTGATGTAATATAATTCTAAATTTGTAACGGCAACAGCTTGAAAAGAGAGGCCTGCACTATATTGTTTATAAAGATATATTCGTATCTTTGTAGCGCTACTGTTTGGTAGCGGCGCACTTAAACAGAAAGTGTATATACATATTCCTGGATAACGAATCTGGTAAATTCAACAATAACAGGGATACAGCGCCTCTCTCACGCATTTATACTGTTTCGGTATAATGGCGTGGGCTGTTGCTTATTTTGTTATTGGGGTTTACCAGAGCCTGTTATCCAGAATAAGTCTATCAGTCCCACGCTTTCTTTTTTTATTCTCTCATTGGGGATTGATGAGAAAATAATTTTTTTAATTATGAAACCACTATGGTTGTTAGTCGTATTTATTCTGTTTACAAGTTGTAAAACTATTTTAATAAGCGAGTTGTCCCCCTCCGGTAAGAATGCTGAATTATTACCTCCTTTAAATGCGGTTTTGGATGAAAGCAGTTTTGGTAGTGCATTTGGCCTCACTAAGACCTCTTCGGTTGGTGGGGTATATTCATTTAACTCACGGTATGCAATAGCGTCTTCCCAAAGCACCACATACGGCAATCCGAATTTGCAACATGTTTATACGATATACACAAGGGATATTGAAAATATCTCTCAAAGTTACGGAGATCGAAAAGGTAATGCTGTTTGCCGTCTTATAGTTGGGAGTACAGAACCATGCGGTTACGGTTGGGCTGTGCTAAGTGGCATGACATTGCTTGTCCCAAATTTATTAGGAATGCCATTTGGTAACTGCAAGACGGTTATGCAAATAGAAGTGAGCATTTACACAAATGGGGGGAAATTGGCAGGCAAGTATTTGTCATCCCCGAGAACTAGCAAGGTGCCATTGGCTTTATGGCATGGCTACAGTCCTAATTCAGCAGAAATGAAAACTATAATAGACGCCTTTAAAGAATCAATGAGCGATATAAAGTATGCTGTATCTCAGGATAATAGGAGACTGCAAGCAGAACTTCAGTAAAGCTGAGGTAATTGTGACATTAAAAAAGTTGCTTGATATCTTAAAACCCTGTTCGGGGGTTCGTCTTTAGACGAACCCCCGAACAGGGTTTTGAGCCGCAAGCCGGACTTGAACCGGCGACCCTTTCATTACGAATGAAATGCTCTACCAACTGAGCCATTGCGGCCAACGCGGGTGAGGTACCCGGTTTTGTGCCGCAAAGATAGGTGATAATTATTTCCCCGCAAATTTTTTTGTTGCGTTTTTTGGACGGAAAGCATACCTTTGCCATTATCACTTCTTAGAAACGGTTTAATTTTCCCATGTAAAATAGTTGCGAATTATTTTTTGACCTCTATTTTCGCGAAAAAGAAGTCAAAAAGGAACGACAAATAGTTTGCAGAGGAAATTTAAACAGTTTCTTACATCACACGACTATGGATCTTATCGAATTCCGCGAATATTGCCTGTCGCTGCCACTGGCAGAAGAGACCACTCCCTTCGATGACGATACGCTCGTCTATAAAGTGTGCGGCAAGATGTTCGCTATGGGTGGTATATCCGACTTCGGGAATATAAATCTCAAATGTGATCCCGAGCGTGCCATGGAATTGCGCGAACGCCACAGCGAGATCACCCCCGGATACCATATGAACAAAACTCATTGGAATACTGTCGATACGGGTGGCGACCTGCCCGATACGATGATCCGGGAGATGATCCGTGACTCCTATATGCTCGTAGTGGGAAGTCTGCCGCGCACGAGGCGGGAAGAGGTGATGCGGGCGTTGCGGGAAACGGAAGGGGACTCCTGATTTTGCATATATTGTCCTCCCACGGGCTGGCGCGCTTGGTAGTCATCCTATATTTGGCGTCATTACCCTATATTTCCATATGGAAACCGGACAGACTCCGGGTATGCGCAGACTCTCGGACATCCGCCGTTTGTGTACGCCACTTGAATAAATCGTTTAGTTACGTCCCGGCGATTATTATCGGTTTTTCAGCCTCCGCAAAAGTTTACGCGAATGGTTGTCGAAGGCCGGGCCCGATCTCCCCATCTGGTTTATAACGGTGTCCCGCAACTCACTGGCGATCCACTCCGTGTCGCGGCCGAGGTCGAGCAGCACTTCCATCACCCACACTTTGACGGCTACTTTGACCCGGGGCGATATCAACAGGTCGAAGCATTTTTCGGCCAACGCTTCCGCCTGTTCCGCGGTGGGATTCAGTCTGCCGCTGCGCATAAGGTGGCAGATCATCTTGGCGTAATGCCGGTGTACGCTGGCGTTGCCCGAGCGCAGAAACACCCCGACAACCTCTCCTGTAAACCCGGTGAATGCCCCAGGATCGGCGAAATAAGCTTTCTCCAAAGCCCACGAGGCCCTGAATGCAACCCGCGGGTCGGGGTCCGAGGCCATTTCCATGGCCGTCGTATGGAGTCCGCGTCCGACGATCATCTCGCTGCCGCGTTTCTCTACTCCCGGCTCGAACCCACCGCACAGCACATCCCACAACGATTTGTAATCATCACTGCAGATGGCAGGTCTGTTTTTTACGGTGCTCATGGCGGGAGTTGCATAATTTTTGGGAATAATGCCCGCAAACAGGCATGTTGCGGGCAAAAGTAGCATAAAATCTATTCCCGGAACAAAAGGAGTGCGTCAAATAAGGAATATTGATATAAAAGTTGCCATATTTGTTTTTTAGTACCGAAAAATAGTTATTTTTGTGCGTATTTTTCATATCGTGCACGTGAACGGAGATATAGAACATACAGGCGAGGTAATTGCTGTCGAACATGACCGGGTCGATGTGGTTATGCATGTCGAGGAGGCGTGTTCGTCGTGTAAGGTCAGGAATACGTGTTCGATGGGCACGAGCCGTGAGAAGGCGGTTACTGTCTTCACTGAGGTGGCCCGCTATTTCGAGCCGGGGGAGAAAGTCGTCGTGTCGGTACACCGTACGATGGGGATGAAAGCGGTGACGATAGCCTATATCGTGCCGTTTTTTGTAATGCTCGCTGTGCTTCTTATCCTGATCGGGGCAGGCGTGGGCGAGGCTACTGCGGGACTTGTGTCGCTGGCGGCGGTGGCTGTGTATTTTATCGGGGTAGCCGTCTTCAGGAAACATATCGAAAAAGAAATCACATTCAAAATAAGGAAAATAGAATGAGCGGAGTTTTAGGGTTAACCATTCTGACGTTGTGTGCACTGGGAGTGTTGTCGGCAGTGATCCTCTATTTTGTCGCACAAAAGTTCAAAGTATTCGAAGATCCCCGCATCGACACCGTTGAGGGCATGCTCCCGGGGGCGAACTGCGGCGGATGCGGTTATCCCGGATGCCGCGGACTGGCCGATGCCCTTGTTAAGAACGACGATATATCGGCGCTTTTCTGTCCTGTGGGCGGCGGCGATACAATGAAAGGGATCGCCCTGTATCTGGGTAAGGCGGCGGCGGAAAAAGAACCGCAGGTTGCCGTGGTGCGTTGCGGGGGCAGTTGCGATAAGCGGCCTAAAATCAATGCTTACAATGGGGCGCCGTCGTGCGCTGTGATCACGGCGCTGTACGGTGGCGAGACGGGATGTACCTACGGGTGTCTGGGGCAGGGCGATTGCGAAGTGTCGTGCCCGTTCGGAGCGATAGTAATCAATAAGGCCACGGGATTGCCCGAAGTGGACGAGGAGAAGTGTACGGCTTGCGGGGCGTGCGTCAAGGCGTGTCCTAAGATGATCATAGAGTTGCGCCGCAAGGGTATAAAGGGGCGCAGGGTGTATGTGTCGTGTGCCAATAAAGACAAGGGGGCCATATCGCGCAAGGTGTGTGAGGTGTCGTGTATAGCGTGCACCAAATGTCAGAAAGTTTGCGCGTTCGATGCCATCACCATCGAAAATAATCTGGCTTATATCGACGGCAACAAGTGTAAGTTGTGTCGTAAATGTGCTCCGGAGTGTCCGACCAATGCCATTATAGAGGTTAATTTCCCGGCAAAGAAGCCCGTGGCGGCACAACCTGCGCCAGAAGCTTAGGTCTTTAAGCCGTGGAGGGCGGGGGCATCACCCGTGCCGATGACGGCCGGCGGCTTTATTAAAACCATGGATTGAGCCGGGACACCCCGGTGGATAAAATAAACAGATAAAGAAGGGCGCGGCTCTATTCGGAACGGTTCCGGCAGGCCCTAAAATCGACTGACATTATGTTGAAGAGTTTTCGTTTGGGCGGGATTCATCCTGCGGAGAATAAACTTAGCAAAGGTTCGGTAACAGAGGTCCTGTCAGTACCGGAAACAGCGGTGGTGCTTCTATCGCAGCATATCGGGGCGCCTGCCGCCGCGGTGGTAGCAAAGGGAGACAGGGTGTATGCCGGCCAGTTGGTAGGTAAGGCCACGGGGTTTGTTTCGAGCAATGTCCATTCGCCTGTATCGGGTACTGTGGTTTCGATAGACACTGTTCCCGATGCCGGAGGGGTGCGCCGCCACGCCGTTACGATAAAAGTCGAAGGCGACGAGTGGGTGCCCGATATAGATCGTAGCGCTACGATCAAACGCGACTGCCTTCTACCTGCCGGCGAGATCGTCGAAAAAATAGCTGCTGCCGGAATAGTGGGCATGGGCGGCGCCACGTTTCCCACACAGGTCAAGCTGAGCGTGCCGCAAGGGAAGAAAGCCGAGGCGTTGGTAATTAACGGGGTGGAGTGTGAACCCTACCTTACGTCCGACCACCGGGTGATGATGGAGCGGGGCGAGGAGTTGTTGATCGGTGTCGAGATATTGGCAAAGGCGTTGGGAGTCGAACGCTCATATATAGGCATAGAGAATAATAAACCGGACGCGATAGAAAACCTTCGCAACCTCGCACAGGGGGGAGGCTTTGCTATAGAGATAGTGCCTTTGAAGGTGCAATATCCGCAGGGAGGCGAAAAACAGTTGATCGACGCTGTGACAGGGCGCGAAGTCCCGTCGGGCGGCCTTCCTATCGACGTAGGGGTTGTGGTGCAGAACGTGGGTACGGCCCTGGCGGTATATGAGGCCGTGCAGAAGAACAAGCCTTTGGTTGAGAGGGTGGTGACGGTTACGGGAAAAGGTGTGGCCCGTCCTTCGAACCTGCTGGTGAGGATAGGTACTCCGGTAAGTGCTCTTCTGGAGCATTGCGGTGCGGAGCCCGAAGACGGCGGCAAGGTGATAGGCGGCGGCCCTATGATGGGGCGCGCCATTTCCAACCTGTCGGCCCCGGTAACCAAAGGGTCGTCGGGAATATTGATTATGGCTGCGGCGGAGAGTATCCGCCAGCGCCCGCAGACCTGCGTTAAATGTGCCAGGTGTGTGGGAGTGTGTCCGATGGGGCTGGAACCGTGGTTGCTGGGCAAACTTTCTAAAAAAGGGCTTTACGAGCAGGCTGAGGAAGGGCGCATAACCGACTGCATCGAGTGCGGATCGTGCTCTTACACCTGCCCCGCTTCACTGCCGTTGCTCGACTATATCCGTTTGGGCAAGGCTGAAGTTATGAAACGCATCAGGGCCCGTAAGTAGCTGGCATTTCACAGTGCGGTGGGAGATGCGTGAGGGGTAGGTGTAATTCATGTGGAAGCGCGTGTGGAGTGGGATAGGAATTATTGGTGCGGGGATATGCAGGAGAAAAGGCAGGCAGGTATGGGTGTGTCTAAAGCAGGATAGAACGGCTGCAGATGCGGAGTACGGGGTCTGGAGAATAAGCGGTATACAGGGTTGAGTAAGTGTGAAACATAAACGATACGATTGTAAATGGAGAAAAAATTGGTAGTATCACCATCCCCTCACGTCCACGGGGGAGACAGCACCAGGCGCCTTATGCGCGACGTCATCATCGCCCTGTTGCCGGCGTTGGTGGTTTCTGTTGTCATATACGGGGTTAATGTGTTGGTTGTAACCTCAGTGTCGGTTGCATCGTGCATGTTGTTCGAATACCTGATACAGCGTTTTATGCTCAAGGGCCAGAATACTTTGTGTGACTGGTCGGCAGTTCTTACGGGTCTTTTGCTTGCCTTTAACCTTCCGTCGAACCTTCCTTTGTGGATGGTTTCGCTCGGGGCGCTGGTGGCTATCGGGATCGGCAAGATGTCGTTCGGCGGTTTAGGGAAGAATCCCTTCAACCCGGCGCTGGTGGGTCGTGTTTTCCTTCTGATCTCGTTTCCGGTGGCTATGACCACATTCCCGGCTGTGGCCGGTGTCGACGCAATGTCGGGAGCCACCCCGCTGGCTTTTGTCAAGGAGGCGCTCAAGGGCGGGATGACGGTAACGGAAATATTGCCTCAGATCAATTATATCGACCTGCTATTGGGCATGAAGGCTGGTTCATTTGGCGAGATAAGCGTCCTGGCGTTGCTTCTGGGCTTCGGTTACCTTCTTATACGTAAGGTTATTACCTGGCATATCCCGGTTTACGTGTTGGGTGCGATGGCTGCTTTCAGTGCTATTCTCTGGGGAGTGTCTCCCGACAGCTATATGAGTCCTTTGTTCCACCTGCTGACGGGTGGGGCGGTGCTCGGGGCTGTGTTTATGGCTACCGATTATGTTACCTCGCCGATGAATTCCCGCTCGATGGCTGTTTACGGTATAGGTATCGGGGTGATCACGATACTTATCCGGACCTGGGGGGCTTATCCGGAGGGAATGTCGTTTGCGATACTTATTATGAACGCGTTTGTGCCGCTTTTGGATAAGTATATTAAACCCAAAAGGTTCGGTGTAGTTAAAAGTAAATAGCCGTATGGAGAGTTCACTGAAAAATATGGTTTTGACGCTGCTGATAATCACGTTGATCGCAGCGGCGTCGGTAGGGGTGGTTTACAGCGTGACGCAGGAGCCTATAGCGGCGTCGAAAGCCGCTAAGACCACCAATGCACTGGCGGCGGTGTTGCCGGAGTTCGACAACGACCCGTCCGCCGAGGTCAAGGATTTGGTTATCGACGAGATCCCGGTAAAGATATACACGGCACGTAGGGGTTCCGAAATAGCTGGTTATGCTGTTGAAACAGCTACCAAAAAGGGATTCGGCGGCGAGGTTAAGTTGATGGTAGGCTTGCGCCCTGACGGGGAGATAGTGCGGATCGCCACGCTCCAGCACAACGAAACTCCGGGCCTTGGAGACAAGATGGATGCGTCGAAATCCGATTTCCCGTTGCAGTTCGAGGGCAAGGATCCTGCTTCGTTCAAGATAAGCGTTAAGAAGGATGGTGGCGACGTGCAGGCTATAACTGCGGCAACGATATCTTCAAGGGCATTTTGTGATGCTGTTTCACGTGCTTATGCCGCATTCGGCCAGGTGGCGGGTGTAGAGGTCGAGGGTGTCAGTGGCGCAACGGTGCAACATGCCGGGGAGAACGAAACATCAAAAGAGGGAGGAGAAAACAATGGGTAAACTTCAGATATTGACAAAGGGGATTATAAAAGAGAACCCCACTTTCGTTCTCCTGCTGGGGATGTGCCCCACGCTGGGAACTACCACCTCGGCCGTCAACGGTTTCGGCATGGGTGTGGCCACGATGTTTGTGCTGATCATGTCCAATATAGTTATATCGCTGATCAAGAACGTGATCCCTGGTAAGGTACGTATACCTGCCTATATTGTTGTTATCGCGGCTTTTGTGACCGTGGTTCAGCTTTGTATGGAAGCTTATGTTCCGGCGTTGTATGCTACACTGGGGGTATTCATTCCGTTGATCGTGGTGAACTGTATCATATTGGGGCGTGCCGAGGCGTTTGCTTCCAAGAATTCCGTAGGCGATTCGGCACTGGACGGGGTAGGTATAGGCCTCGGTTTTACGATGTCGCTAACGATACTCGGGGCTGTGCGTGAAATGATCGGCAGCGGATCGATAGGCGGGTTCAAGTTTATCGAAGGCGACGGGATACTGCTGTTCGTGCTTGCGCCCGGAGCATTCCTCGCATTGGGATACCTGTTGGTGATATTTAATAAGTTAACCGCTAAATTGAAGTAGTATGGAATACTTCGTGATAGTTATAAGTGCCATATTTGTCAATAATATAGTACTGGCGCAGTTCCTGGGTATATGTCCTTTCCTGGGGGTGTCGAACAAAGTGGAGACTTCACTCGGGATGGGTGCGGCGGTAACGTTCGTGATGGCTATAACGGCCGTGGTGGCCTATTTGTTGCAGTATTACGTTCTGGTGCCGTTCGGGATAGAATTCATGCAGACGATTGTCTTCATACTCGTTATTGCGGCGCTGGTGCAGATGGTCGAGATAATTCTTAAGAAGGTGAGCCCGGCTCTGTATCAGGCATTGGGTATATTTCTTCCGTTGATCACCACTAATTGTGCAGTGCTGGGTATTGCGATCCTTCTGGTGCAGAAGGAGTACAATCTGCTGGAATCGGTGGTCTATTCCACTGCGACGGCTTTGGGTTTTGCCCTGGCCCTGGTGATCTTCGCAGGTATACGCGAACGCCTCGAATTGGAGGATCTTCCCAAGGCGATGAAAGGAACCCCTATTGCGCTGGTGACGGCAGGTATTCTGGCCATGGCTTTCATGGGTTTTTCAGGGTTGGTTTAGGTCTGTCTGATTTTTTAAGGGAAATTGTCGCGGATATTTCCTTTATTCCCAAAGGAGAGCCTTGCTGGTATAATGGCATTTAGAGTCTGTCTAAATAATTTCATGAGGAAAATATTTATAGTTTCTTTTTAGTCTCTTTTTTACAAAAATCGAAAAGCATAGCACCACTATGCTCTTCGATTTTTGCATAATATAGGATGTGCCTCGGCGATCTCTGAAAGCAAACTTTCATGATTGCCCCTCGGCTTTCACTGTATTTTAGGCTAAAACCGGGGAGCATAGTGGTACTACGTTGTTGTAGGTTGTTTAAATCTACTATCCTTTTGGCCGTGCTTGCCTGCGGTGGGATTCGTTATAAATGGCTTTTACGGAAGCGCCGTACGGTCGAATAACAACCGTACGGCGCTAACCTGGTAATTCCATAGCCCGTGCCTGCCTATGCATCCGGCAGACAACGTGCCAATTAGTCTACATACATAACAGTAGTAATGGCATCTTTGGTGATCGTTGTAACGTTCTGTGAACGGCTCAACCAAAGCTCGGTACACTTCTGGCTCGCACGGCGACAGTCTATAGACTTGAGGGCAGGACAAGCCGATACGTCGATCGACTCCATCGCATCGTAGTTGGTCGAGGTGACGCGCATATTTATTGTCTGCACCTTGGAGCCTGTAATCTTTGTGGTCTTAGGCACGAAGTAAGTGTATCCGCTTGACTCGTATATATAGAAGTAAGCCGAGGTCAGGGTCAGGGTAGTTATGCTGCTCAGCCCCAGATTACCTACATTGAACTCCTCCAGCGGATTGGTCGAGTACGTCACCGAGGTGAGGTTTGTCAACTTGCTTATGTCGGCCTTTTTGATATTATTCAAACTGAAATTCAGCGTTGTCAGCTGGGTCAGGTTCTCTATCGGTTCGAGCGACGTTAACTGGTTATTGTTTATCGTCAGCTGCATCAGGCTGGACATATGCTGGATCCCATCGAGCGAGGTCAATGCATTGTAACTGAGACTCAGAATTTTGAGCCCGGTTACATTTCTAAGGAACGTAAGCGAAGTGGTCCCGCACTGCGACATCGAGAGTGTGGTTATCGTTGGCATCTTGGGCAACTCTTTCGCCAGAGAGTTGTAATCCAGCGTGGTATTGTTGCTCAGTGTCAGGTTTGTTACGGCAGGCAGGAGGCTAAGACCCTCTATGGTGGTCAGTCCGCGACTGCTGAGGCTCACACTGGTGGCGGTGGCACCGGCATAGAGTAATTCGCACTGGTTGTCTTTATCCGCATGGATAACGATATATCCGAGTGCCGCAAGCGCATCACGTAATGTACGGTCAGGGATCGTATATAGTGTCGGATTGGTATTGCGCTGCGTGAGTTTGAATGTCGACGAAGTGGCACCCGTAGCACTGAATGTAAACGTAACGGTGCGGGTCGCCGGCGACTGCTGTACGGTGAACTCATAAGTTTTCAGCGTCATACCGGGGATGGAGGCAGGTCCCGAGGCCGTAACTTCCGCCCACGAGGCCCATGCCGAGGCCGAGTTGCTGATCGAATATGAGGCCAGGTTCGATTGTACGTCCACCTTGTAGGTATTCCTGTCCAGTGTCACCGTGTCTGCAGTGACCGAAAGAATCATTGCGAGATGCTTGGACTGTTCGATGGTGATCACGCGTTCGTAGGCCGTACCTTTAAACAGAGTGAGCGAACCGCTGCGTCCCTCGTACCGGGATTCGGTGGTATTGGGAACTATACGGAAGTGCATCCATTTATCGCTCGTGGCTTTCGTGTTGATATCCAATTCTATCCAGTCGGCTGAAGCCTCATACTCCATTTCGATGTTGGAACGTATCGGCAGGGTGATGAAACCTCCCGTAGCGGCAATGGTATAGTTGGTAGTGGTGAACAGATAATCCATCACCTCCTCCGCACCTTGCACCAGGGTCATCTCTACGGTTTTGTCGCCGCACATGAACAGGAATGTGGCTTCGCGGGTATCGTCTACGCCGTTAGGTTCAACGGTGAAAGTGACTTTTGCTCCGTTCTTGCCGCTGGTCGCAGAAGGCTGACACCAGGTTTGATTAGTGGTCAACCTCCAGTCGCCACTGGAAGTAACGTTGATACTGTTGCCGTTGAGGGACGTCCCGTCGACCTTGAAGGCCAGGGTTTGGGCGTCGATGCTGATCTCGCCGCCGGCCGGGGTAACTTCATTCTTATCGTCGCACGAAGTCACCAGCAGGGCCAAGACACAAACCAATATGCTTAAAAACTTTTTCATAGTCAATTCGGTGTTTTTATGGTCAACCATCCGGTTGCGGGAAGATACTCCGCAACCGTAATGGCAGTAGCCGGGTTCTACCAATCTTTCAAGTGAGTCTTGCCGGTCCAATATATATCTTCGCCCCAAATCCCCTGGGTAAGGTACCCCAGGCTGTTCAATCTGGACGGCCAGTTTATGCGTGTCGGGTCGAGCGCGAAGATCATGTTGCCGCCGTAGCCCCCGGTGCGCAGGTTGATCGCAGTGGTTGTATTCTGCATTACCGACCGCCCCAGGTTGAATTCCTGCGACCAGGGCATTTTCTGAGAAGTGGCCATTCCCGTATAGTTGCCGCCGCCTGCGCCGTAGTCGGCAATGGCGTAATCGACATACTGTCCGGGGAGCATACCGTCGATAGTGTAAGTATTGGAGGATAGTGTCGACCACAGGTATGCCATCACGACCCTGTCGGGCATGGCGCGTTTGGTCTCGTACAGCAACCGTGCGGCATAAGCCGACGATGATCCGCTTTCAAAACCGGGGCCCGACGAGTAGTTCGAATATTCATCGTCGAAGAATACCCCGTCCAGATCGTATGCATCGCAATAATATTTCAATTCCTGGGCAAAATAGGCGGCCGTAGGCTGGGTCAGGTTGGCCACGCCCGACTGGTCGTGGTTTCCGAGAATCCCCAGGATGATCTTCATCCCCATATCCTTCAGTGGCTTGAGATAATGCTCGCGATTATCCAGCACGGCACGGATGTTAGGATTGCAGTTCACATACACACGGCCCGTTTCGGCATTATAGTTAATATTGGCCGAGAACAAGACCACATAGTCGAACAAGGCTTTGCCGCTGCTCTTCAGGAAAAGTTCACCGTTGTTGAGCGGATTGGTGTCGTTGATCTCCATACAACTGACGATCTTCATGTTGTAAGGCTTGTCGCAACTCATGCGGGTACCCTGATATTTTACCCAGTAGATATAGCTGCTGTTCCCTGTCAGTTCCACCCCGTCGGTAACGGTCTCGATCTTAATGGGCAGTGCGTAAGATTTTCCTTCTACGAGTTCAGCCGAAGAGACGAGCTTGATCTCGACAGGCAAGGACTGGAGGTAGCCGGGTGCCACTACCGCGTTGCCGCCATTGGCTATGCTGATCAGCGATGCGGGCAATACCTCGAACGAAGTTTTGTACCTGGCGTTGTAGTCTGCAACCACAGCCGCATCATAAGCAAGTTTCACGTCGACGGCCCGGTCGGCTTTTTTGGATAGCATCACGTTAAGTTTGAGTGTGCGGCCTTCGGTCTTGTACAGGTCGACGATGCTTGCGTTGGGCGCGATGGCGTTCTCCAGGAACCCGTACGTTTTTCCGACCACCTCGTATTTGCTCTGGTCGGGAGTATTCAGGTTGATGTCATCTGCACAGGATGTCACAATGCCCGAAAGAAGAAGGGCGGTTGCAAAAAGTCCTGCACCGGCGATTTTATGTGTTTTCATAATTTACTGTTCTTTACGTTGCAGTGATCTATTTCTTTTCAGGCAAGCTGACGGGGGTCCACTTCAGGGAACTTGTCGCTACAAGTTTATTCCCATTGCCGGTGTGGTCCTTGATCTCGGTGCCTTCGCCTTCATCGAATTTCCAGTAGCTTACCAAACCTTCGCTGGCCGGATCTACCTCGTAGAACGAGGAAGCTATCTCCTGCTGTGTACGCGCCTTACTCCATATGCGGACTTCGCAGATCTCACCCTGCCACCAGCGATTGTCGTTCCAGGACTTGCCTATGTAGAATTCGCGTCCGGCGAAACTCAGATTGCCGTGTGCATTGGAGGCTTCCTCCGACTGGAGCACGCCGTCGACATAAATCTGAATTTTTCTGGTATTGGCGTCATATGTCGTAGCTATGTGCACCCACTGGTTCAGGGGAATCACCTTGGTAGCGTCCTTGCCGGGATAGTTCTTGCCGGAGAAGGCCCACTGCAACTGTCCCGGATAGTTGCTGTCGCCGGTACGGATCAGGCAATAGCCTTCCACACCCATAACCGACATGATCTCGCTGTCCGATCCGGTCCGGGTGAAAGCACGGGCGCGTACCAGGGCTTCGAAGGTCACCTGCGAAAGATTGCTGACCACCGAAGTATTTGCCCACACAACCTTGAGTGAGTTCTGATCTATGTCGGCCACAACGTTTACCAAAGCGGCACCTTTGAAGACATAGTACATCGTGCGGGCGCTCTCCAGCACAGCCATACCGTCTGTTTCGGCAAGAGTCACCGGAAGGACATACACCAGATCGCGGTCGAGTGTGTTGATATCCTTGAAATCTACCGTAATGGGTGTCGAACGCACCCCGCCGGTCTGAATGACGGCTTCGCTTTCGGTGAGTGTGTAAATCTCCGCCGGCAACATTTGTGCGTTCTCGTAGTATGAGGCATTGAATACCGGCACCAACGACGCATCAGCCTTGAATTTGAGCGTATAGTCCTTTGTCGCCGGTTTGGCAATCGCGGCTTCGAAGCTGCGCGAATCGGTGTAGACGTTGGCTTTGATCAGTACGCCGGCTGTTTTTTTGACCTCGTTGATGTAGACTTTGTTGTCGTAGTCGGCATATTCGGGGATCTCGCGTTTGCAGCCGGCAATCACTGCCACAAAGGCTGCCGCAAACATCATGTATGATATTTTCCGTTTCATAGAGCGTGTTACTTTTTAGGAGTGGGGTTCATGATGCTGATACCTGCCCTGGTGTATCTGTAGACCAGGGAGATGTTGTAATAATCGGTCTGGATGCCATAGATCCCCAGACCGGCCTTGGTAAAGCCTGTTTCGGGAGTAGACACCCAGGTAGCCGCTTCGAGAATAGCGCTCACCCGGTTGCCGTAACCATCGGTGAAACGACCTGTGGAAGCATCTGCAGGGTCGAGCGAAATGGGCACTACGGTCACAATGAAACGGTCGGAGGGAATGCTGCCGTTACCCATGGCGGTCATTACCTCGACAGACAGCATATCGCGGGCATTGGAGCCTGTGGTCCGCAAAACGATATAACTGGCCGATGAAAGGATCGTTTTGTCCGTCAGAAAATGTGGAGTGCCCTCGAAGATAAACATCTTGCCGGGATTGGCTGCCACCCAGGTTGCCACCTTGGACATGAAACCCTCCTGGCGGGCCAGGAAGTCTGCTTTTACCGCTTCGGTCATGTGATTGGTGCCTTTGCCCATGTAGTGGAACGAGATACCGTCGTAGCCATACTTGTCGCATAAGGCTATGGCCTTATCCATATACTCTGCTTCGAAGTCCAGGAAGCTCTGAGCCTCCGTCCCCTCTTCGAGGTTGTCGGTATAGTTCTTATAAGAAAGTTCCAGGTCGGTGTAACTTACCGTATAGACCACCTTCATACCTTTATCCTTGCGGATTTGGGCCATTTCGTCGAGGGTCCACTGCGGAAGGTTGTCGGGATTGAGCAATGAGATCACGTCCACACTGTCGGGAAGCATCGTGAGATGGTGGGCACGCGATGTGGGAACCTGCACGTTGTCCATCCAGGCATACAGCACCTTGTGGTTGCTTTGCTTATATGTGCGTAGCTCTTCCAGGTATTGGGCATACTTATCGGGGTTGGTTTGCTCGAATTTGTTGCCGTCCAGGTCAAGGCTTTCGGTATCGGTCCAATCGCTGCATGAAACTGACATCATGCAGCATCCGGCCATGACAAAAAGCGAGACCAAACATCTGTTATTGAGTATTTTTTTCATAGTAAGTCCTGTTGTTTAGAAGCTGTTTAAATTTATTTACGAAGTTATTTTATATCTGTTTGCCGATGATTTTCTCAGGTGGAATGAGGCGAATAGCGGCCCCTATTTAACGAATTGCACCGGAGAAAAGCGCGGCAAACAGCAGAAAAAGAACGAGATTAATAAGTTTAAACAGTTTATTAGTTCTTTTTATCCCACCACATACGCGTAGCCATGTTATCGGGTCCACCCAGAAGGTTCGTTACAGCCGAGTTCACATTGGCTGTGTTGGTTTGGTACTCTTCCAACGGATAGGGAAGGCGCCGGGGTATGGCGTTGTCGGCAAGCACACCGCCGCTGCCGTTGTACACCACGGGCATCATCTTCGGATAACCCGTGCGGCGGCGTTCGGCCCACGATTCATTGCCGATAGTCCAGTTGGCGATCCACTTCTGTACGATGATACGTTCCAGGTTGGTTTCGAACGGTGCGGCGTCGTTCCATGCAATGGTGATGCCACTCAACTGATTGTTGTATCCATAGAGCCCCGCCGGATCGACATACACTGCCGGAACGCTGGTGGCGTCGGCCAGATAGGTTGACGTCCCCTGTACGCCCCACTGCTCGAAGGAACGGGTAACGCCGAGTTCATAGAGTTCCTTGGCGGTTCCGCCCATATTCCATCCGCGAAGCGCACCTTCGGCTTTGAGGAACATCACCTCGGCGGCGTTCATCCACTGCAAAGGAGAAGAGATGCTGATCTTGACGGCAGAATATTTGAAAACCTCGGCTGCCGAAGGGATGGCGATACCGGAACGCAGACCTGTGTATTCATAGCCTGCCGTACCCGAATTGAGGAAGTAGGCCGCCCGTCGCGGATCTGAATAGCCCTTCATGTAGGTGGTGATGTCGGCCGAAGACTGGTGGTCGCCGCCGGTGCGGTTCTTCTCATCGCGGTTATAAACGTTGGTAGCCACATAGATCGGGTTCCCGTCGGTACCGAACGTAGGCAGAGCGGCATTTTCAGTGTTGATGGTTATCGTTCCAACCTCATGGTTGACTGCCTCTTCGGCCATCTGCTTGGCCTTTGCGGCATCGGCATAGACGATGCGCATAGCCAGGCGCAATTTGAGCGAGTTGGCGTACTTGATCCATTTTTCAACTTCACCGTTATAAATAAGGTCGGATTCGTTGGAGAAGAATTCGGTACGATGGGTCGTAAGCTTGTCGATAGCGTCGTTCAACTCGTCGAAGAACTGGTTATAGATGTCCTGCTGCGAATCGTAGGAGATCTGCAACTCGCCGCTCTCGCCGATTTTCGAATAGGGTATCGGACCGTATGTGTCCGTAATGCGGTGCATAACGGCTACCTTCAATACAGTGGCGACGCCCAGGTGTACATCCTTCGTGGCATACGTCTTGATCGTACTCAAACTTGGATAAACTTCCGGGATGATATCCTGGAACATTACCCTCATCCAGTTGTTGCTGGCATTGTAGGTGGATATTTTCTCGTTCCAGTCCGATTTCGAATCGGCGAAATAACCGCCCAACGGACCTCCCAGGAGACAGTCTGTGAACTGGCATGTGTTTACCGAGGTAGGAACGACCCAGTTCTGGAGATTCATCATCGCCGCAGAGATAATGTAGTCATCCCTGAGCTGTTCATCAAGGGTCACCTCGTTCGGATTGCGGTTGATCTCCTCGTAGTTGCCCGTGCAGCCGGCAATACCTGACAAGGCCAGAGGCAGGGTGTATTTTATGATTGATCTGCTTAGTTTCATAGTCGTTAGAATTTAATCCTGATGTTGAAGCCGATGTTGCGCGTAGAAGGCATCATGAAATAATCGATACCCTGGTAGTAGTTCCCGGTGGTGGCCACGGCTTCGGGATCGAACGGAGCCTTGTTGTAAATCATCCACAGATTGCGGCCCACCAGCGAGAGGGTGATGGACATCATGTTGCCAAGCTTTTCCGTCGGTATGGTATAACCGATTGACGCCTCCTGCAGGCGCACGTTGGTCGCCGAGTAGGTATAGAACTGCGAAACGCCGTCCTGTGTCGCAATGGTCGTGTACCATTTATTGGCATCGATCAGATCGCCGCCGTTGATCCATACTCCGCCGTTATCGCGGGCTATGGCCGTAGCTTCCGACACTCCGTAGTAGTCCATTGCCGATTGGGTACGCGAGTAAACAACTCCGCCCAAACGTGCTGCGAACAATAATCCTGCAGAGACATTTTTCCAGGAGAAACTGTTGTTCCATGCCATGTTGGCATCGGGAAGAACGCTGCCGAGCTTGATCCACTGGCCGTCGGCAACGGCCACTGCGCGGATGTTACCGTCGGGATCGACATAGATGTCGCCATTGCTGTCGCGCTGCAGGTCGGTACGCGAGTAAATGTCGCCCAATGTGCCGCCTTTTTGCAAAATGAAGCGCGTCTGGCCCAGACCGCCAACATCGAGAGGACCTATATCGAGTTTTTCGCCCGTTATGGGGTTATACGCGTTTTCACCTATCGACAGTATCTTGTTGCGGTTGGAACTGAATGTGTAGTTGCTGTTCCAACTGAATTTGTTCCAGGTATTTTTGTACCCCAGCGAGAGTTCCACCCCTTCGTTGAGGATATCGCCCGACTGTATGTACATGGTCGAGTAGCCTGATCCGGGAGAGATGCCCGGTTCAAAGGTCTGGTTGCTGGTTTTGGCGGAATAGAAGCTAAGGTCGATGTTGAAATGTTTCAGGAAGTTGGCGGCCATTCCCACCTCCCACGACCTGGTGCGTTCGGGTTTCAGGTCATTGACCGGATAGTATGTCTTGTCGCGCCACAGTTTGGTGTCGTTGTTCCAGTCGTAACTCGGGTTTGCCAGATAACGCTTGAAGGCTACGCCCACCGACGCGAACGACCCTCGCAACTTAAGGAACGATACCTGTTCGCCCAGATTGAAAATTTCGGAGAGCACAACCGCACCCCCGACCGACGGGTAGAAAAATGAACTGTTGCCCGAACCAGGGCCTGCCAGTTGGGAAGGCCAGTCGTTGCGGCCGGTCACAGTCAGGTAATACGCCCCCTTATAACCTACTTCGGCACTGGCGAATATCGACTGGGTCTGTTCGTGCCAGTCGGTTTGGTCGCGGGTGGTCTTCACGTCGCTCAACTGTTCGAGGTGGAACGAATTGGTCACGCCCGGAGTCGAATCGCCGTTGGCTTTGTCGCGAATAGGGCCACGTACCGCCGTTCCCCAATAGCGGCTGTCGACGAACGAAGCGCCAACGTTGGCCTGGACCGTCCAGTCGTCGCCTATGGTCTTGTTGAAGTTGGCCATAATGTCACCGTAGGTCTGTTTGTCCCGGGTGAGGGTTTGGCCGAAAAAACCGCGGTTCGAGCCGCTTGTGAGCAGTGTATTCGTGGTGGCGTAGAACTTCTCCTCATATGTATTATTGGTATTGTCTATACGGATGCGACCAACTACACTCAGCCATTCTAAAGGTTTGTAGTCGAGGCTGGCGCCTAACATATAGCGATCCTTATCGTTGCTACGCAGGTTGCGGTTATTGATCCAATATGGGTTCTGCATGACATAGGTCCCTGCTCCCGACGGCCAATACTGGGTGTATATGTTGCGGCCCGTATCCCAGCGTTCATACATTTGGATATCGTTCCAGTCGTTGCCGCGCGGAAAAAGGTAGGCCGAAACGAGCGGGTTCATGTAAACCCCCTGGTTGACCATGTTCATATCCTTCTGCATGACGTAGCTGGCATTTACGTCCAGTGTCAGCTTGTCGTCGATCAACTGGCTGGTGTTGCGGAAGGTGAAGTTATAACGGTCATATGTGTTGTTCGGAACTATGCCTTCGGAATTGATGGCTCCTGCCGACAGATAGACCTGGTTGCGTTCGTTGCCGCGTGAAACGGATATCGTTTCGGTAGTGACAAGGCCGCGTTGGAAATAGTCCTTCGCGGGATCGTAACCCATGTAGTTCGACGGGTTGAGTTTGTTGCCCCAACTGCGGTCGAGCACCTCCACCGACGAATTCGTATCGCCGGTCCCGTAGATATTCTGGAATTTGGGCATAACAAACGGGGCGATGATTTCGGTGTTGCTCGAAAAAATCACTTCGGCTTTGCCCGCTTTGCCTTTCTTGGTTGTGATCACAATCGCACCGTTGGCCGCACTGCTGCCATAAAGGGCCGCCGCCGCCGCCCCTGTCAGTACCGATACCGATTCGATGTCCTCGGGGTTGATATCGGCAATAGCCTCGGTAGTGCCTTTCGAGCCGAATTCCTGGTCGCCTTCGCCACCGAAATTGGTCATAGGTACGCCGTCGATCACATAAATGGCGTTCGACGACTGCATGATCGACTTGCTGCCGCGCATCACCACTTTAGACGCACCGCCGACACCCGAAGAAGAAGTGTTGATATTCACACCGGCCACCTTGCCGTTCAGCGAGTTGATAAAGTTGGCGTCTTTTACCTTTGTCAGTTGGTCGTTAGCCACACTTTGTACGTTGTAATTAAGCGCTTTGGTAGAACGTTTGATCCCCATGGCCGTCACTACAACATCGTCCACCTTTATCGTAGACGATTCCAGGGTGATCTGGTATGTGGTCTGGTGTCCTATGCTAATATCCCTGGGCGTCATGCCGATATAGCTGACGGTTAACTCCTTGCTGCTTGCCGGCACCGTCAGGGTGAAGTTTCCGTCGAGATCGGTAGCCGTACCCGTAGAGGTGCCTTTTACCACCACCGTCGCACCGATAACCGGCTGGCCGTTGGCATCGAGCACCCTGCCGGCAATTTTTTTAGCCTGGGGCGCTTCGGCCTTGCGCGAAAGCACAATCGAGTTATTGCGTACTTCGTAGGCGATGTTCTGCGGGTCGAGCAGTTGCGGCAGGACGCGCGAAAGCGGCATGTTGGAAACACTGATTGAAATTGTGGCATCCGTATTCACGCTATTGTCGTAGGAGAATACATAGCTGGTTTGTTTTTCTATCTCGGTGAGCGCCGCCGAAAGCTTGGTATCCTTCAGGTTGAGCGTCACCGGTAGTGTCTGGGCGTAAACCCCCAGGCTGCAAAGCAACATCGCCATAACAGCCATAGACCGTAACAGCGGGCAAAGCAGACGTTTGGTTTGCTTTTGCCCTTCAATTTGTTTACTTTTGTTCATTGAAGTGGATTGATAGGTTAGGTAATTCGTCACATCGAGTTTAACCGGCCATCTCCGCCGGCCTGTAGGTCTCACACACTTACAGGCTTTTTTATTACGCCGGACGGCCATTTACAGGGTCATTCCATAGGCATCAGTTCATTTTTTATAGTTGGTATCAGTTGTCGGATTATTCGAAATATCATCGTATATATATGATATCGCGTGTTTCATTCCATCTGTAAGTGAAATTATCGCTACGTTGAAGCACCCACAAAGCATGGTCCACACCGTCAGAAATACGGATCTTGCCGGTAAAATATTTGGTGGTAGGCATAGTCCGTTCGACTACGAATTTAATTCCGAAATATTTGTTGAAACCGGCAATCATATCGGAGAACGATGCGTCTTTATAGGCCAGAATGCCATTCCTCCACAGGAAGTCCTCTTCTTCGGGACTTTCGGCCACCGTCATGCGTCCGCCGATGCATAGTGCCTGCTGGTTGGGACGCAGTACTACCGAATTGTGTGACGCGTGATCGGTGACTTTCACCTTCCCCGACACTAACGAAGCAAGGAATTTGCCGCTTTCCGGATATGCTTCCACGTTGAACGTGGTGCCGAGTACTTCGACATCGCAGGCAAAGGTTTCGACTACAAACGGGTTTCCGGAATCGTGCGTCACTTCGAAAAATGCCTCGCCGGTAAGCTTCACACGACGGGAGCCTTTGTCGAATACGGCCGGATACTCAAGTTTGGAAAGGGCGTTCACAAACACCCGCGTACCATCCGGAAGAGTCATCTCCACCCGTTGGCCTGCAGGCACAGAAATAGCGTTGGCTCCCATAATCCCGGAATCGTCACGGGTGGTGTAGTATGCCGTGACAGATGCCATTGTCAGCGCTATCACAGCCGCATAACGGACTGCCGTACGACCCATGCGACGCATCAACGAGCGGCGTCTGGCCACTTTGGCCGGGTCGGCGCACATGATCACCGTGTCGAAAATATGCCTCTCGGCCAACAAAATCTTACGGTGCTCCGGATCGAGGTCCAACCAGTCGAGGACCTCCTTTTTTTGGCGGGAGTTGCATTTCCCGTCAAAATACTTATACAACAATTCTTTCTCCATAACTGTATATATAACACCACATGGTGGCGTTACCACAGTTAAAAATTAAAGAAAACTTAATGTTGGGATTATCAGGCTATGAACCAGAGTGTTGAAATGATGAGTAATAGAGGCAGGTAGTCCTTGAGAGAAACACGCAGTACCTGCATGGCTTTTGAGATGTAGAACTCAACGTTGCGTCCGGTCATATTGAGTTCCGAAGCGATTTCCCTGTGAGTCTTGTTGTCGAAACGGCTCATCATGAAGGTCTGGCGTATGCGCTCGGGCAGCGAGGCCAGTGTACGGTTTATTATGGATTCGGCCTCCTGGGAAAATATCAACTCGGGGTTACACGCCTCCAATGTCTCGATTTGCGAACGCAGATAGCGGTTGCCGATGGAGTGGATATCTTCATGCACGCGGCGGTGCACGCTACGGTCGCGCAGGTGGTTAAGGCATTTGTTACGGACAATTGTCATAACATAAGCTGCCGGGTTTGATCCTGGAGCCAGGTTGTCGCGGTGTTCCCAGTAACTCATAAAACTCTCCATGACGATATCCTCCGCAGCCATTTCGTCGCCAAGATAAGTGGTAGCGAAACGTACCAGACGCGGATGGTATTGCGCGAACAACGAATTGAATATTTCAAGGTCAGACCCCATTGATTATCCGCTTATTAATCGTCATTATCTGAGACTTGTATTAATCCCCCATGGGAAATTAATACAGTTTCTGAATGTAAGCGTCGTTACAGATTGCCCGCGTCAACAGGCCCCGCCGATATTACCGGTATCGCCTTTTGTATGACCAAAACTTGTCGCGGGCCCGCAACTATATCATGTCCTGATGCGGGTCGCTGCCGACAGGGGCGTAAAGTTAGCGTATTTTTTGAATTCAGATAGAAAATGGAAGGAGAATCCGTTTAAATTTTTTTAAACAGTTTCTTATAATACTTTACATAATATTGGGGTGCCCCGGCGGAGCTTTCGAACAACTTCGACGCTCTGCCCCCGGCTTTCACAATATTCACATATGGGAATCAGGCAGTTTCTTATTGTCCGTTTTCGTGACTCAGGCGGATAAGGTAGTCGCCGTATGAGTTGTTGCGCATAGGTTGCGCTATATGCCGCAGTTGCTCTCTGTCGATCCACCCCTGGCGGAAGGCGATCTCTTCGAGCGAAGCTATCTTCAGCCCCTGGCGTTTTTCGATGGCCTCGATAAATACCGACGCCTCCGACAGCGAGTCGTGTGTCCCGGTATCGAGCCATGCGAATCCGCGCGAAAGAGGCTCCACATACAGCCCGCCGTGCTCCATGTACCATTGGTTGACCGATGTTATTTCCAGTTCCCCCCGCGCCGAAGGCTTGACCCCCTGGGCAACTTCAACAACATTGTTGGGATAAAAATAGAGTCCTGGTACGGCATAATTGCTTTTAGGGTTCTGCGGCTTTTCCTCGATTGATATAGCCCGGTGATCGGCATCGAACTCGATCACTCCATAACGCTCCGGATCGCGGACAAGATATCCGAAGATAGTAGACGCTCCGTCCTCTTCAGCGCGCCTGACACTCGCAGCCAACGTGCGGCTGAAGCCCTGCCCGTAAAATATATTGTCGCCAAGTACGAGGCACACGCAGTCGTCGCCTATGAATTCCCTGCCTATTATGAATGCCTGCGCCAATCCGTCGGGCGACGGCTGCTCGGCATATTCGAACCTCACCCCCAACTCCTCGCCCGACCCCAACAGGCGCCTGAACATCGGAAGATCCACCGGGGTCGATATTACGAGTATTTCCCTGATCCCCGCAAGCATTAGCACCGATATGGGATAATATATCATCGGTTTGTCGTATATCGGAAGCATCTGCTTCGAGACCCCTTTGGTGATAGGGTAGAGGCGGGTTCCCGAGCCTCCCGCCAAAACGATACCTTTCATAAAAAACTCTTTATTTACCACAAAATTACCACAAAAATTCATTTATTTTTTACGATTGTCAAAAAATGTATATTTTTGTGAGTTAAAAAGTTCGAAAATTATGAAAATAGCTCTTGTCGGTACAGGCTATGTAGGCTTGGTGACCGGGACATGTTTCGCAGAGATGGGTGTCGATGTAACGTGTGTCGATATCGATGTGAAAAAGATCGAGAACCTGAGAAAAGGTATCATTCCGATCTTCGAACCGGGGCTGGAAGAGATGGTTAACAATAACATAGAGGCCGGGCGCCTTCATTTCAGCACTTCGCTTTCCGAGATAGTCAACAGTGTCGATATCGTTTTCATCGCGGTGGGCACTCCTCCCGACGAAGACGGTAGTGCCGATTTGAAATATGTGCTCCAGGTAGCCCGCGAGATAGGTGCGTCGATAGAGAGTTATAAACTTGTGGTCACCAAGAGTACTGTTCCCGTGGGAACGGCCGACAAGATACGCGATACCATCAAGGAGGAGTTGGCCAAACGTAATTCGCGGATATATTTCGACGTGGCATCGAACCCGGAATTCTTGAAAGAGGGTGATGCAATCAACGACTTCAGCCGTCCGAGCCGTATCGTGGTAGGGTTGGATTCCGACCGTGCACGCGAATTGATGGACAACCTCTACCAGCCTTTCCTGCTGAACGGACGTCCGGTGATATACATGGACATACGTTCGGCCGAGATGACCAAATACGCCGCCAATGCGATGCTGGCCACGCGTATAAGTTTCATGAACGATGTGGCCAACCTGTGTGAACTGGCTGGCGCCGACGTCAATATGGTGCGCCGGGGCATCGGTACCGACGAACGTATCGGGAGCCGTTTTCTCTATCCAGGCTGCGGTTACGGGGGGTCTTGCTTTCCGAAAGATGTCAAGGCTCTGATCAGTACGGGTCGCGAGTACGGCTACGATATGCGCGTACTTAAGGCTGTGGAAGATGTCAACGACGATCAGAAGCAGGTTGTATTCAAAAAATTGCATAAATATTTCAATGGCGACCTGAAAGGTAAAGTGATTGCGGTCTGGGGACTGACGTTCAAACCGCAAACCGACGATATGCGTTTGGCACCTGCCCTGACGGTTATCGACGAGTTGATCGATGCCGGTTGTAAAGTAAGGGCGTTCGATCCTGTCGCTTCCGCCGAAGCCAAAAAGGTGCTTCCTTCGACGGTGAAAATATCGAAGGATATTTACGCCGCCGCAAAGAATGCCGACGCGATATTGCTGATGACAGAGTGGAAAATGTTCCGCATTCCCGATTGGGTACGCCTTAAGAGACTGGTCAACACACCTCTTGTCATCGATGGCCGCAATATCTACGATGGCGCGCAATTGCTTACCAAAGGCTTTGTGCATATCGGCATAGGTACGAAATAAACTATCCTTCATGAAGAGAGTTCTTATAACGGGAGGAGCGGGGTTTATCGGTTCGCATTTGTGCGAGAGGCTTCTTGCAGAGGGTCATGAGGTGGTATGCCTCGACAATTTCTTTACCGGTAGCAAGAACAACATACGCCATTTGATGTCCAACACCAATTTCGAGTTGGTGAGACATGACATTACCCAGCCTTTCCAGGCTGAGGTCGACCAGATATACAACATGGCCTGTCCCGCCTCGCCTATTTATTACCAGAGCGATGCGATCAAGACGATTAAGACATCGGTGCTGGGAGCCTACAATATGTTAGGACTGGCTAAATATGCTGATGCCAAGATCTTGCAGGCGTCGACGAGCGAGGTTTACGGCGACCCGGCCATACATCCCCAGGTGGAGTCTTACTGGGGTAATGTCAACCCTGTGGGCATACGTTCGTGTTATGACGAGGGTAAGCGTTGTGCCGAAACGCTGTTCATGGACTACCATCGCCAGAATAAGATCAAGATCAAGATCATCCGTATATTCAACACCTATGGCCCGCGGATGGATGTCAACGACGGGCGTGTAGTTTCGAATTTCATAGTCCAGGCGCTTAAGGGCGACGATATTACCATATACGGTGACGGCAGCCAGACCCGCAGCTTCCAGTATGTGACCGACCTGATCGAAGGAATGGTCCGCATGATGGAAACAGACGAGAGTTTCATCGGCCCGGTCAACCTTGGTAATCCGGTTGAGTTTACTATTCTGGAGTTGGCGACGCTTGTTCTGGAATTGACCAATTCAAAATCGAAGATCATTTTTTCGCCGCTTCCGAGCGATGATCCCAAGCAACGGCAGCCGGATATTTCGCTTGCACAGGAGAAACTCGACGGGTGGCAGCCCAAGATCAAATTAGAGGAAGGCCTGGTGAGTACCATCGAGTATTTCGACAGGATATTGTAGGCTCGGCGGATACTTAAAGGGACAGGGTATATTAAATGATTGCAGTATCATACAAAAGGTGCGGAGTTTATACTCCGCACCTTGTTTTATTCTTAAGCGTACGTATGCCATTTGGCGAACATTATCGCGAGGTTTTCCGCAAGATATGGACAAGCGCCCCGTATAGGACGTGACCAGCCTCTGCATGTGGCAAGGCGTATATCGAAGTGAGCCTTTGGATTCATTCAGAATTCAAAGGCTCCACGTTTGATGAAATGCTTCTTTGCGCTTGCCGCAACGGTTATTTCGCAGCTATCGTTTCAATCTCGACCTTAACGCCCATTGGCAGTGCAGAGACGGCATAGCATACGCGCGCAGGCATATCTTCCTTGTAATACTCGCCATAAACGCTATTCATAGCAGCGAAATCTTCCATCGTCGAGAGCAGCACGGTCGACTTGACGACGTCCCGGCGCGTGTAGCCCGCTTCGGTAAGTATTGCCGTAATGTTTTCGAGGCTGCGTTCGGTTTGCTGTTCGATGGTTGAGGGAATCGATCCGTCGAGGGGATTGATCGGGAGTTGGCCCGAAATATAAAGCGTTCCATTGACCTCCACGGCCTGCGAGTAAGGCCCTACGGCTGCCGGAGCATCCGGCGTGTTGATGATTCGTTTCATAGTATATTTGGTTTTTAAATTAGAGTCATGGCCTACAGTACAATTAGTATGCAAATTTAAACAGTTTCTGATAGTTTGTCCAGGAATTTATTGGATATATCTTGAACAGCGGCAGAAAAATTGCATACCTTTGTCCCGGAAAAAAATAGTCTTCCGGAAAAAATAGTGTAATGAAAAACAGCAAAATATTACTACTCATTATAGCCTGCCTGATCGTAGCGTGCTGCCCGTGCCGCAAAAACGGATCGAAATATCGCAAGCCCATGCAGGAAACCAATTGGCGCATGGTGCAGTTCGAAGGCCGCACGTTCGATGCGGGCGAGCGGTATTATATCGTATTTCACACCAACGGCCGCCTCGAAGGTTATGCCGGATGCAACCGTTTCAGCGCCGACTATACGGTTGGCGAAAACGGATTACTCAGCATAACATCGGTCAATTCGTCGCAGCAGGAGTGTGCCGACCGCAACGATGGCCGTTTTATATCGATGTTCTCAAGCATCGACCACCTCGAAATGGACGGCTCGCTGATGATGCTGCTCAGCAGTGGAGAACTGGTAGCCATTTTCGAGGAGGCTCCGGTTTCACGGTAATGGGTTTGGGCCACCCGGGTTCAAACCCCAGGGGGAACCCCAAAAAAAACCACACCAAAACACCAAAACAACGAAACCCAAAAAAAGGCGGAGGAACAGGTGTGGCCCCCACAAAAGAAC
>JAVBMJ010000047.1:0-69535 GCA_031552535.1 Rikenellaceae bacterium | reverse complement strand
GTTTGGAGTACGGGCAATATAACTGACGAGATGGTACAGGATTACCTTGAGCATCATAATGAGAAGCCCAACACACCAACCCAGAATTGGATATTAGAAAAAGATTAAAGAATTTCATTCTTTCTTTCAAACCCATGCACTTTCAGTGCATGGTGGTTTAGTCTTTAAAATAGCAATATCTCCCACTATATAATTCTTTTCTCCTCCGCCCACATTCCAGACTGATCCCCGAAATCAGGACTGAGCCATAATCATAGGATGCGCCCCGGCATAGCGTCGAATAAGTTCGACGCTATGCCGGGGCGCATCACATATTTACATAGGAAATCCAGACAGACTCCGGAGGGCTGGATTTCGTTTTTGTTACATCCAACACTCCCGCCGGCAGATGTTTGCCTGGCAGACTATTTCGTATTACGGCCTATTTTGTGGCCTTTCATAGCGAACCACATGATAACCAGGTAACACGGCAGTATTATCAGGTAAGGTAACTGGCGGTCGCCGCCCAAAGCGTCGGCCCATGCCCCGTACCCGAGTGGAATTATGGCACCCCCGGCGATACCCATTATCATCAATGCCGAAGCCGTGGCGGTGTATTTGCCGAGTCCGTCGAGCGTGAGCGGCCATATGCTGGGCCACATCATCGCATGTGCGAAGCTGAGCATGACGATGAATATGATCGAAGTCCATCCCGTGGTCAGCAATGCTCCCGCGAGGAACGCTATGGCCAGCGCGGCACAAAGGATAAGCGAATTGCGTTGCGAAATATATTTGGGAATAGCGACCATTCCCAGGAAATAACCCACCACCAGGGCTATAAGGGAGTAGGTTCCGAGTTTGGTTGCTATATTGGCCGGAAGGCCCTGGAATTCACCGTATAATGGCAATGTGTCGATGGCAACCACTTCCGCTCCGACATAAAGGAAGAGTGTGAATACCCCGAACCACAAGAACGGATAAGAGAATATCGATTTTCGCGACACCTCGCCCGGCCATTCGTTCTCGTCCATGTTCACCGCCGGCAGGTGCATCATCAGGATCACCGAACCCAGCACGACCAGTATGGCGGCCATAGCCACGTAAGGCATCACTATTTTATGCGACAACTCGCCCAGTATGACCGCTTTTTCTTCTCCGGACACCTGCGCGAGTTGTTCGGAGATCGACTCCATGTTCGAGAAGAGAAAATAACTCAGCGCCAGAATCCCCGTCATGCCGGCCAGCTTGTTGCAGACCCCCATGATGCTCAATCGCTGTGCCGCGCTCTCTATCGGTCCGAGAATGGTGACGTAAGGATTCGATGCGGTTTGCAATAGTGCGAGCCCCGTCCCTTGTATGAAAAGGCCCACAAGGAATAGGATGAAACTGCGGTCGAGCGCCGCAGGAATGAATACGAGCGATCCGGCAGCCATTACGAAGAGCCCCAGCGACATACCTTTTACAAAACCTGTTTTCTTGAGCACCCACGACGAGGGCAATGCCATTATGAAATAGGAAATGTAGAAAGCGAATGTTACGAAATAGGCCTGGAAATCCGACAGTTCGCAGATTTGTTTCAGGAACGGGATCAATACGCTGTTGATCCAGGTTACGAATCCGAACACGAAGAATAGCGCTCCGATGACGTAAATGCCGAATGCTGTGTTTTTGTTATTCATCTATCACTTGTTTGAAGTTAGGGATTTGACAAACTTTTGCATGCGTAAAACACACACAAAATTGCCTATGGCAAAGCAAAGTTAATAAAATTTGCCGGATGCACAGCATCTTTTGATATTACTTTACTTCGCGCAATACGCTCAATACGCCCGGGATGCACCGCATCTTTTGATATTACTTTACTTCGCGCAACGCACGCAATACGCCCGGGATGCACCGCATCTTTTGCATAATTTCTCCCGCGGTTGCGGCAGCCTGGACGGATACGGGACTCCCTTTGGTATCATACTGCTAACAAGTGACTTGCGTTGGAAAATAGAGGTGCCTGACAGAAATGTCGGATCGTCTCGTAAAAAAGTATAACTTTGTGCAAATTTTCGTGTGGTGAGCCAGATCGTTTCTACTTATAATACACTTGTTTCACTCTACACATTGCCGGGGCTTCTGTCGATGGCGGCGCTGGCGGCGGCGCTGGCGGTGCAGTGTGTATACCAAATACGTTATTTTGCACGCATATCGCCATTCCGCAATCCGCAAAAAAGGTCTGTCGACGGCCTGGCGGTGTCGGTGGTCGTTGTCGTGCATGACAACACCGGATATATCCGCGACACGCTTCCCCTGCTTTTGGAACAGGAGTACGGCAGTTTCGAGGTTATGGTCGTAGGCATAGACTGCGACGAAGATATGAAAAGCGCACTGGAAGTATTGCAGGCGAAATACCCGCATCTGGCATACACCAATATAGAGCAGGACCGCCGGTTTCCGGTGAGTAACAAAATAGCGCTCAACATAGGGATAAAGAGCGCCCGCAACGAGCACATAATCATAACGACCACCGATTCCAGGCCGCGGTCGCGGAAATGGTTGCCGCTCATGGTGCGGGGTTTTGCGGGAGGCGACGTCATATTGGGGTACTGCGCCCTGGAGCACGGGCGCAGTTTCTCGTCCCGGTTGACCAGTTGCGGCAGGCTGTCGGAGGGCATATACTATCTGTCGTCCGCGATATCCGGCCACCCGTTCCGGGGTTTGATACAAAATATAGGCTTTACGAAAGCGTTGTATTTTTCGGTGCGTGGGTTCAACTACCTCAGTCTTCCGGCCGGTGAGGACGATCTTTTCATACAGTCGATAGCCTCGCGTGAGAACACGGGTATAGTTATGAATCCCAACACCACCCTGCTACAACACAACTGGGGCGGACTGGGGGTATGGATAGGCCGCCGTCTCAGGAGCAGCCGCACCCACCGGTATTATCCGTTGCGGGCCAAACGTTTTGTCACGGCGGAACTCATGTCCCGCGCCCTGTTTTTTATTTCGGCGGCCGTACTTTTGGTGTCGATGCCCGCTAATGTCAGGATCGCGGTAGCCGCGTTGCTGGCCCTGCGGTGGACGATGGTTGCAATGGTCACGGCGCGAATAACCAAACGGTTAGGCGATAAGGGGTTGCTGGGGGCATATATGGTGTACGACCTTATCTCCCCCGTACTCAATTTCATATTGTTCCTGGGCCGGGTTTTCACCCCTAAAAGAAGGAGATGGCAATAGAGGATTATATCGTTTCGTCGGATCAGGAGTTGATCAGGCACGCCGTGGAGGGGGACTCTATGGCTTTCGAACATCTGTTCAACCGCTACCGCGATGCGGTTTACCAGATCTACATGCAGCGCACGGGGGGAAATGCCGACGACGCCGACGACCTGTTGCAGGAGACTTTCATAAAAGTTTACCTGAACCTGACCCGGTATAGCCCCGAGTACACCTTCGGCCAGTGGATCTACACCATTTCGCGCAACACGTTTGTCGACTACCTGCGCAAGCGCCACGACACATTGTCCCTCGACGGCCTTCCGGCGGGTCATGTGCCCGTCAGTCCGTCGTCTCCCAATCCCGAGGAGAGTTTCATCAACCAGCAACAGCGCACACAACTCGACACGCACCTCGAAATGATGACCCCGCGCTACAGGGAACTTATAGAGTTGCGCTTCTTCAGGCAATATTCTTACGAGGAGATCGCCCGGAAGCTGGGGCTGCCCCTGGGGACGGTAAAGGTGCAGATACACCGGGCCCGCGAACAATTGTGCCGTTCGATAACCAATAATTCCGATATACTGAAATAGGCGTGGACATGGAGGAGGTGTTTAAATATTTCCCGGACCTGGCCCCGTCGCAACGTTCGCGGTTCGGCCGTATGGAGGAGCTTTACGGGGAGTGGAACGGGCGTATCAACGTTGTCTCGCGCAAGGATATCGGCGAGTTGGGGTTGCGCCATGTGCTGCATTCGCTTGCCATAGCCAGGGTGTGCCGGTTTGCGCCTGGAGCCCGCGTGCTCGATGTCGGTTGCGGGGGAGGATTCCCCGGGATTCCGCTCGCCGTGATGTTTCCCGAAACGCATTTTACCCTGGCCGACTCGATAGGCAAGAAGATCACGGTGGTGCGCGAGGTGGCCGCGGCGCTGGGGCTGGATAATGTGACGGCGGTGAACGCACGCGCCGAGAGCATAGGCGGGAAGTTCGACTATGTCGTCAGCCGCGCCGTCACCGATATGGCTACATTTATACCATGGGTATGGAACAAGATCGAGGCGGGGCGGGCGGGCAGCCTCGCATCGGGAATACTCTACCTGAAAGGCGGCAACCTGGGCGAGGAGATGGCCCGCACGAGGCGTTATTACGAAACGTTTTACATATCGCGGTTTTTCGACGAGCCGTTTTTCGAGACAAAAAAGGTGGTTTATATCCCGAAAAAATAGGGCGTTACACCCCATGCGAGCGTTTTACGACGATGACCCTGGGTGGTTTATATCCCGAAAAAATAGGGCGTTACACCGCGGCGGCTGGTTTTTCCCGGCCCCACACGTTAGCCATACGGGCATTAATGGTTGCGCCCGGCCCGTTGTATCGGAGCAAACCCAGGTTGTGAAGGTTTTTGCGTCGTATTTTCCTTAAAAAAGCGACAGTTCCATCATAATAGAATGAACTCTTAGAAGCTGCTTGGATTTGTTAACGAGGTTATTTTATATCGTTTTGCCGATGATTTCTCGCGGTGGGATGAGGCGAATAGCGGCCCCTGTTTAACGAATCACACCGCGGGAAAGCGCGGAAAAGAGAATAAAAGAACGAGATTAATAAATTCAAAACAGTTTCTTAATTCACATTGACTATGAATAGCGACCAGTTGTTTGGGGAGATTATGCGCAAGCGCAGTTTCCTTTGTGTGGGGCTCGACACCGACACCGGGCTCACTCCCGGGTGCTTACAGGGAGATGATGATCCGCAATTTGCATTTAACAAGGCTATTGTCGACGCCACGGCGCCTTACGCGGTGGCCTTCAAACTCAACCTCGCCTTCTACGAGGCTAACGGCAGTGCAGGATGGAACAGTTTTGTGAGTACGTGCCGTTATATAAGGGAGCGTTATCCCGAGATCATGATCATCGCCGACGCCAAACGCGGCGACATAGGCAATACGTCGGAACTTTATGCCAGGGCCTTTTTCGGCGACGGGCTTGTCGACGCCGTAACCCTATCGCCATATATGGGACGCGACACGGTCGCCCCGTTCCTGGGCTATCCGGGACGCTGGGCCGTGATACTCGCACTGACGTCGAACCCCAGCGCCGCAGATTTCGAACTGCTGGAATTGGGAACAGGCAAAAAACTCTACGAACAGGTTCTGGCCACCTCCGCAAGCTGGGGGACACCCGACAACACGATGTTCGTCGTGGGAGCGACACAAGCCGCGGCGCTCGAAAACGTGCGACGGATAGTCCCCGGCCACTTCCTGCTCGTCCCCGGCGTCGGAGCACAGGGCGGAAGCCTCGAAGAGGTAGCCCGCCACGGCATGAACAGCCGTTGCGGACTTCTGGTAAACTCCTCGCGCGGAATAATATACGCCGACCGTTCCGAAAGATTCGCCGAAACGGCGGCACAAAAGGCCGCCGAGACGGCGGCACAGATGGCAAAATTAATCGAAGAATTCATTCCGGAATAAAACGGCCTTTAGGTGGGAGGATAAATATGTTCAGATTGATTTGCTTGTCGACGTTACAATGTTTGTTGCTGGCCTCGTGCCAGGTCTTTCTGAAACTCGCGATGGCCCGTATGGGGGATTTCTCTTTCAGCTGGAGCTATTTCGGGGCTTTGCTGTCTAACTGGCATCTGGCCTGTTCCGGGATTTGCATCGCGGCCGCCACGGTGTTATGGTTGTATATAATACGGCATTTCGAGTTGTCGGTCGCCTATCCGCTGATAAGCATAAGCTATATTTTTGGAATGCTTGCGGCGATCTTTATTTTTCATGAGACGGTTCCGGCCTCGCGTTGGATCGGGGTGGGCCTTATCATGTGCGGAGTTTGGTTTGTGGTTAAATAATAAGAGGTTGCCGGTATGAGACGGTTGTTGGTCGTGTTTTTGTGTTTCTGGACTACGGTGGCGGCGGCGCAGGCCGGACGGCAGTATACCGCATTGACTCCGCAACAGCAAGCCGGGCTGACGGAGAAAATCGGTGAGGCGTCACGTAAAATGAAGACCCTGGAGTGCGGTTTCGTGCAGGTGAAAACAATATCGCTACTTTCGGACGAGATGCGTTCCGAGGGTCGGTTGCGCTACAGGCAGGCAGATAAGCTGCGTTGGGAGTATACCACCCCTTACGTATATCTTTTCGTCATGAACGGCGGCCGGGTTATGATAGATTCGGGACGGAGCAAAAATACGATAGACGTCAGTTCGAGCCGCGTGTTCCGCGAAATAAGCGCCATAATCCTTACCGGAATCAACGGCGAGGGGGTGTTCGACGGACGTAAATTTACTTCCAGGGCTTTTGCCGGTCCAGCCGGATACAGGGTCGAACTGGTTCCTAAGAGCCGCGAAATGAAACAAATGTTCAGCACGATAAGCCTCACTTTCAATAAATCGGATTTCACGGTCGACATGATCGAGATCGGAGAACGGGGAGGCGACGTGACCGTTATAACACTTAAGGACAAAAAATTAAACGTCCCGATAAGCGATGATGCGTTTGCTGTTGATTAGTGTGCCGGCCTTGCTGCTGGCTTCGTGCACACATGTGGCGGCTCCGGCCTCGTCGCCGGATGCATGGGTGCCGTTCTGGGACTCTTTGCCGGTCACGACGGCCGGCACCGACCGCTACAGGGTGGAGATCGGAGTCCGGGGTGTGACCCTGAGCGGTATTATAATGGTGAAATGTGGCGGCGGGGAGTGGCGCGGGACATTGGTCAATGAATTCGGCATCAGGGCATTCGACTTTGACCTCAGTGCCTTGCGAAGCAGACTGTATAACGTGACCGGTATCTTCGACCGCCGGTATGTGAGGCGCACAATAGAGGGCGACCTGCAATCTCTTTTTGCGGTGGACGACCCGGAGTACAGGCCCGGTTTGTCGGCGGAGAGGAGTGCCGGTCCCGATGGGATTACAGTAATATACGGTGGCAAAAAGGAGCTGAAGCGCACAACCGGCGGGACCATATTCCTGCACAACAACAAAAGGGGGATCACCTACACGCTCCATAGGATGCAGGGTGGTTCCAGGCCGTAAATTATCCCGCTGAACAGCAACGCGATGGTGTTGAAAGAGAGTTTTTTCAAGATAGAAGGAAAGCTGCCCTCAGTGGACGGCGTCCACTACCGCATAGTCCTCGACCCCGGCCATGCGATATATGCGGCCCATTTTCCGGACAACCCTATAACCCCGGGAGTGTGCCTGATAGGAATCGTAAGGGAGCTCGCGGAAGAGGCGGCCGGCTGTAAACTATTGCTGAAAGAGGCCGTGAACGTGAAATTCCTGCAACCGGTCAACCCTTACATATACACTCATATCGAGGTTGGGATAACTCTGCGGCAAACCGGAAACACTCTCTGGAAAGTAACGGCAGGGATATTAAAAGATCAGACGACCCTGGCCCGAATGAGCCTGGTGCTCACACAGGGATAAGAGATCCGGTTTTATCCAAACGGGAAAAATAATTCTCAAGCCCGGGACCGACGGATTAAACGGGAGCCACTTTACATTAGAGCCAGTTTCTGAATCTGTCTGATTTTCCCGAGGAAACCAGACAGGTTCTAACCTTGCATGGCACGCCCTAAAAGGCGTATCCGATGCCCACTGCTCCCGACGGCATGATATCGCCCGCCGTCCCTATGATGGGAGTAAAACCGATGCGCCACGTGACGCCGCCGCCGACAGGCTTGAAGCGGTACATGAAGGCAAAATTGCCTATGACGTTCCCGTCCTTGTGATTCCCGTCATAATTGTAAATATCGGCCTTGCGGCTTAGCAGCGTAACCCCGGCTCCGACTTCGAAAGCGTGCGAAGAGTTGTTTTTGCCAAACACGTAGTTGATCCCCACGGGGAACGTCATATAGGAACGCGTATCGTACTCCGTGTATGGATTTCCGGCACTGTCGGTGCGCTTCATCGCCACATCGCCGAAGTTGAAGCCTATCCCCAGACGGTAACCGAAACCCAGGGCCTCGCCCGCAACGAAGCGGCTGTCGAAATTCATGGAAAAAAGCACCCCCGGGCCGCCCAACTCCGCGTAAAACTGCCTGCCATTCATGCGGTCGTCCTGCCAGTTCTGGCCTTCAGCCGTATGGCACACACACACCGCCGCAACTAACGACATAAAAATCACGATTTTTCTCATAGCGTATTCTTTTCACTCGTTTATCACCTGCCTCCCGTACCGTTCAAAACCGCCGCCCGGGAAAGGCCCTGCATTTTAACTGGCTTACCGTCTGTTTGTTATGGCCGTAATGCCCGCCGCCTGATTACAAAGATAACCATAACCGGCTTAACCGCAAAAAAAAAGAGGCAGCCCGCTATTGCATGGCTGCCCCATAACGTCCAACATTTGCTCACAGCCTCCGGGGAGAGGCCACGGCTCCCGGGCGCCTACTTCTTCACGTCGTAGAAGCACATCTTCGGCTGCATTACAGAGCCGTCCTTCACCATTTTTTTGATCGTTTTGGCTACATCGTCTTTCGATTCGCCTATTGCCGTGGCGATATCGCCTGCTTTCATTGCCCCCTTTTGTCCGAGAGTGTCGAGAATCTTCTTTTCCATAATGCTTTTATTTATAGGATCTGCGGCAAATATAATGAAAGTCCGTCGTATTGTGCCGTTCGATATTGTTTTGCCCCAAAAAAATGTGGCGGGGCGGGATCAGACGAAGGCGACGCGGCGGATGCGGCCCGCGGAACCTTCGGATTCGGTCTCGACGATGCCGGTCAAAACGTCGGGCGCGTCGTGGAGCCGGTTGGCGCGGAACAGGCGCCGGTAGGTGGTCACATCGCGGTGGAAATCGCTCCAGCGCAGGTTCCAGTCGCGAGGGACGGCGATCCGGCGCAACACCGCGGGGGCGTTCGATAGTATGCGGGCCTCTTTGTTGGAACTCTGGTGGAACCACCCGACATGCACCGCGGGGGCGAGGCGGCCCACGGCGCGGGCGAAACCGCGGCCGCCGTTGTTGCTCTCGACGAGTGCCGTGCGGGTCCCGGCGCGGCGGAACATCGAGGCTACGGCATGTTCGGTCTCCTCCATTCCCAGACCCGAATAAACTACGTCGGTAAGGTAGATCACCCCGTCGGCACCCACATCGTAGCACACCGAACAGAGATAGTCGCCGCCCGCGTCGGCCGTGTCGGTGTAGTTGCCACGTTTGACCACGCGCTCGGGCGGCGTGTCGTAGGTACGCAGGGCGTCGCCGTAGAGCAGACCCTCCTTCGACGAGGGGCGCCCCTGGTAGAGCGCCTCAAAAGAGTGCGGGTCGAGGCGCCGTTTCTCGGCGAGCAACTCCGGCGACTGGCGCGAGGGCCAGAGCGCTTCGCCCTCCCGCCGCGGGTCGATGGGGGTGGGAGGCGACTCCTTGAGCGCTTCCAGGCAGAGGTGGAACCAGGCCCCGGGCGGCGCGCCGTCGAGTTGCTCCCATGACGTGAGCGGCGTCATAACGGCTTTCGAGGCGATGTGGCCGATGAGGTCATCCTCGTGCCAGCGGGTGAAGACGACCAGTTCCTGCGACGAGTTGTGGAGGCGGGTCTTGACCACCGACGAGTACCACTCCCGGCAGTTCTCGCGTACAACGGGCGACGAGGCTTCGAGAGCGTCCTTATACAGGTCGTCGAGGATGAACACATCGACAGGATTGCCCGTAAGCGACCCTTCGCGCCCAACGGAGATCAGCGACCCCCTGCGCCCCACGACCTCGAACTCCGACGCTGTGCGGACATGGCCTCCGGCACGCGTGCCGGGACTTTTAATCCGCGTTCCGGGAAATATCGAGCGGTAGCGCGGAGAGTCGACGATGCGCTGCACCCGGCGGTTGAAGCGCGACGCCATCAGCGCATTGTAGCTCGCCACGGCTATCCGCAGGTCGGGGTTGAGCCCCAGCAGGAACGCGGGCAGAAGCTGCGACGCTGCCAGCGATTTGCCGTGCTGGGGCGGCAGCGAAACCGCCAGGCGGCTTATGCGGCCCCTGGCGAAAAATTCCAGCAGGCGGTAGTAACTCCCGTGAAAGGCGCCATGCAGGTCTATCGACGGCATCATGGCCCGGGTGAAGTCCTCCAGGTGGCGGCGGGCCATCTCGTCCTCCACGCTCCGTGGCGACGGCAGGACGACGGGCATGGCAACCTGTGCCCCAATCAGGGGCAAGGTCATGGCCCGAGTGGGGTCCGGTATCCGGCCCGTGAGCCGGGAGGCTGTGTGCGAAGGCACCACCGGAGGCCGGCAAGGAATCGGCTCCGGGAGAGTATTCTGATTTAATGATTTCATATTCAATAGTATTTAGTCCGTGACGGCCGTTAAATCCGTCTTCCGCGACATGATCGCCGCCCGGATCATCCGGATGGTTCAGGATAATTTCATCCCCGCCACATATGCCGGTATCTACACCGCATGTCGCCGCCCCGGTATTCCCGGCACCAACATCGCCCGTAGACGCCATGCCATAGGCTGCGAGGAGTTCGCGCAACGTGTCGTCGGACAGCAACCCCAGATCCGCTCCCGCCGTACAACCTGCGTCGGCAGCGTCCCCGCAACCGTCCGGGGTACCGGGAATGCGGGAGGCTCCCCCGGAAACCGGTTTCGTACCCCACAATGCAGGCGCAAGGTTAGACAGCACGAAACGCACGGCATCCAGATCGGGTGCGACCTGTTTCGAAGTGACCACCTCGCCCTTCAGTACGCGTTCGCCCGACACATCGATATCATAGGTGCTCTTCCGCTCACGTAGCGTAAAACCCGACGCCAACCGTGCCAGACCACGCAATGCCTTGCTCTCAAGACGTTTTAACAAGATATTTTCCATCTGTTCCATAATTGTATAATTTTTTCGCCGGACGCATCGCGTCTTTTGATATTACATTGCTTCGGAGGAGAGTCAGCCCGGACGCACCGCGGACGCATCGCGTCTTTTGATATTACTTTGCTTCGGAGGAGAGGTATGTACGGCGCCTTCCGATACTATCCTGCTCCGGCCTGGCTCGCTGCCAGCGGGGGACGGACCGGTGCCATGGGTGGCGAGATAGTCCGGCCCTCCGCGCCGGGTGGCTGCGGGCCGGCGGCCTTGCATGCAAGGCCGGAATTGATTTAAGGCGTGTTAATGTGACTTAGAAACTGTTTAAGAATATTACCGCAGTTATTTTATAGTTGTTTGCCGATGATTTTTTGCGGTGGGATGAGGCGAATAGTGCCTCCTGTTTAACGAATCCCACCGCGGAAAAGCGCGGCAAACAGGAAAAAAACAAGATTAATATTTTTAAACAGTTTCTTAGTCCCGAGTAATGTCAAGAGACGCATCGCACCGCGTCCGGCCGGTGACAAAAACGGCAGGCTCCGTATGGAGCCTGCCGGCGTCCCCCTCTGCAATACTACGGCTCGATTAAGGGATTTTGTTTCCCGGCGGGGCGGGCGCAACCTCGTTGCCGACGGATTGGCCGTCGTCTGGGGCGGGATCCCCACCTGCCTGCTTTGCGAGTTGCTGCTGCATGCGGTCGATGTACCCGGCCACGAAGTCTTTGCAATGATCGAGGATCATGGTGAGGATTGAGTTGAAGAGTGACTTCCAGAGGTCTTTGAAGCCTGACTTTGCGCCTGGCGCAAGTCGTCTTAAAAAAGATAAAGGGTTCATAATAAAATATTTTACAAATAATCACACCCTGGAGTCCGGCCGCAGCCACCGGTGCTCCTAAGTGGTTTTCCGGGCCTGTCTATCTTCACAGGAAATACAAACAAGCCCTTACTGCACCATGAGTGCTTTCAGTTCGTACCAGTCGAAGTCGTTGAGTGCCGCTCCTTCGGGCAGCGAGGTGTCGAATTGCCACCACACCGGTACAATGTCGCGTACGGGCGACTGGTCGGCAGGATGCATCGGTGTGTGGTGGTAGACGATGAGTGTGGCACGAAATGTGGCGTTCACCTCGCCGAAATCGGCTTCTATCGAGCCATTGTAGTAATTTGCCCCGCCGATTTCATCGGTGAGTCTCGCGGCTAACGCGGCATAAACGGATGTACTGATAGCAATCATGGCTTTTTCTGACAAAAGTAGGTTAATATAAAGGGTTAGTGTTTATATGGTTTCGAACTCCGGTACGGGAGGCGCGCCGGGACCGCCTTAGTAGCTGTTTGGATTTGTTAACGAGATTATTTTATATTGTTTTGCCGATGATTTTTCGCGGTGGGATGAGGCGAATAGCGGCCCCTGTTTAACGAATTACACCGCGGGAAAGCGCGGAAAAGAGAATAAAAGAACGGGATTAATAAATTCAAAACAACTTCTTAATAAACCTGGAAAATTTTGTAGATTAAAAATAAATTATTTAACTTTGCAGGACAAATATACAATCAATTATTGAACTTTCCAAACATAATCAGCATAAATAATACATTTTTTTAACTTATTTTGACATGGCCAATCATCTTAAATTGATCCGCAGCCAGTTAGGCATGACCCAGGAGAAGCTCGCAGGCATCCTCGGCGTCAAAAAGAGCGCCCTGTCGATGATAGAGACCGGGAAAGCCGCATTGTCGGAGAGAAATAAAAATATCTTGGTTCAAGAATTGAATATTAATCCGGAATGGTTCGAAGACGAGACAGCCGACATGTTCACCGTGGCCAAAGAGTATATCCCCCGCATAGGATCGACCGACAAGATAATCCCGATACAGAGCGTGCCCTTATATAATATAGAGGGTACGGCCGGATTGGTGCCGTTGTTCCTGCATAAGGCGAAACTCGAACCCATCGACTACATCCACATCCCAAACCTGCCGAAGTGCGACGGGGCGATATACGTCGTCGGGGACAGCATGTACCCGCTGCTCAAAAGCGGGGATATAGTGCTGTACAAACAGATAAGCGATATCGAGAACAATATACTCTGGGGTGAAATGTACCTTTTGTCGCTCGACATCGAAGGAGAGGAATATATCATGGTGAAGTATATCCAGAAATCGGATAAAAAAGGGTATATAAGGCTCGTTAGCCAGAACTCGCACCATGCCGACAAAGAGGTGGAAATAAGTCGTATACGTGCGCTGGCATTCATCAAGGCCAGTATCCGCATGAACTCGCTCCGCTAAACGGGTACGGACCCGGGCAACGCCGTCGGGTCGGAGCCCGTCTGATTTTCCATTGAAAATTTAGGCGGACTCTGGCCCGGCGGCAGGCCGTTCATTATGCGTTTCCCTGAGCGATAATCTTTCAGAAACTGTCAGTAGTGTCCACTAAAATTTGCCCAACCGAAATTTGTTCGATATCACATTTACCATTTCAGAAGCTGTTTGGATTTGTTAACGAGATTATTTTTATTGTTTTGCCGATGATTTCTCGCGGTGTGATGAGGCGAATAGCGGCCCCTGTTTAACGAATAACACCGCGGGAAGGCGCGGAAAAGAGGATAAAAGAACGGGATTAATAAATTCAAAACAGCTTCTCAAATCCGTTTACTTGAATTTGCCCAATAAACTTATGATTATAAATGTGGTATTGCTGGTTCATCTCGTTTTTAGTGGACACTGCTGAGAAACTGTTTAAGAATATTTCCCTCAACCCGTTGTGCATTTAGAAGAACGAGGCATTAAAGTCTCATTTTATGAATATCGGCTTTGCAAAGCAAAAGCTGTCGGCCCGCAGCCAGCCGGCGCGGAGGGCCGAATATCTCGCTCCGGCTACGATATTCATTCTCCGCTGGCTGCGATCCGAGACCACAATGCGGGCATATGTCTTTGTCCCAAATGTTTGCAAAATAAACCTCGTCGCATTATAAATACACAACGGGTTTTCGGTAATTATTTTTAAACAGTTGCTCAATACGTGATTGTGATTCCGGCGCCCCAGCCCATGTCGCTGTCGTAGTTGCCGGCGAGGGAGAGGTATTTCGTAAGGATGTAACGCATGTCGAAGTGGTACTCCCAATCGGTGTTCACACCCATATCCAGACGCAGGCGCGTGGTCAGGGGAATGTCCCGGCGGCTTAACCCCAACCTCACCCGTCCGTCGACGTCGGCCTGAAGGTCGGCCGTGATGAACAACGGCAGCGTGTACGCCAGGCCGAACATCAGCGTATTGCGGTTCTGGTCGCGGTGCGCCGTGCTGTAATGGTAATCCCATGCCGCGTAGGGGAACCAGCGCTGCATCCGCCCGAGGTAACGCCCTGCGCGCACGGTCGCCTTGTAGCCGTCCGCGCCGTTCCAGCCCGTGTGCCAGTCGGCGAGCAGGGCATAGCGTGTCGTGGCGAGCATCGCCTGGCCATGGGTACCGTTGCTTTCCACTCCGGTGTGAACCATGAAGTGTGCCATCCGGTCGTCGCGCAGGAAACGGCGGCGGTTGCGTGTCGGATCGGGGTCGATGTCGGGGTTGGGCGGCGAATCCCCGTAGGAGAACACGCGCCCCATGCCGCTCATCATGTGGTAGAGGATGTGGCAATGGAAAAACCAGTCACCGCTTTCGGTGGCGGCGAACTCCAGCGTGTCCGTCTCGCCGGGCATGATGTCGACCACGTTTTTCAGCGGCGCACGGTCGCCCTGGCCGTTCAAAACCCGGAAATAGTGGCCGTGCAGGTGCATCGGATGACGCATCATGCTGTTATTTAACAGGATCAGGCGCACGTTCCCGCCCCGGCGGATGGGGATCCGGTCGGCCTCGGAGAGCACGCGGCCGTCCATCGACCAGACGTAGCGCTCCATGTTGCCGTCGAGCGTGAAGCGCAGTTCATTCCACGGGGCGCCGGGCAGGGCGGTCGGCCCGGGGGAGCGCAGCATGGTGTAGTTGAGCGTGACCGGGCCGCCGCTCTCCGCAGGGGAAGCGCCCATACTGTGGGCTGCGTGTGGATCGTCCGCGGACATATCCGCCCGGCCGTGGCCGGCGTGCGGGTCGTATTCGCCGGATGGGGCCGCCTCCTTATGATCGTGGCTTTTGGGCGTGTCCGCCGCTGCCTGGTGACCGTGGTTTTGCTGTGAGTCCGCCGTAGCCGGTTTCCGCAATTCGGGGTACATGACAGCGTTCATATCCATGCCCTGGGCGCTCATTCCCATCTCCTTTACGTTGCCGTTCATCCTGACCATACCGTTCATCATCCGCATCCCGGCGAAGTAGTCGAGGCGCGGCAGGCCGGGGGCGGGCATCTTCATTCCTCCGCCCAGCCACAACGAGGCGTGGCCCGTGCGGTCTTCGGCCGTGGCGCGAAATTCATAACTCATCGCATCGGGGATGGACACGATCAGGTCGTACGTTTCGGCCACCCCGACGATCATCCGGTCTACCTCCACGGGAACAACCTCTTTCCCGTCGCTGGCCGCGACCGTTAGCTTTCCCCCGGCGAATTGAAGCCAGAAATAGGTCGACGAGCTGCCGTTGATCACCCGCAGGCGTAGTTTCTCGCCGGGCATGAGCTGCGGGAATTCCGCCTCCCGCCGTCCGTTAGCCAGCAGCGCGCCGTAATAGACGTCGCTCACGTCCATCGCGTGCTGGCGCTTCCACTCGCTGACGAGTTTCACGCTGAAGTTGCCGGTCACGAGCGCCTCGCCGTAGCTTTGCACGGCTTTTTTTTGGATCAGGTACCAGTCGTTCATCGCCCGCAGGCTGCGGTGGACTTCCCCGGGGCGCTCGTCGGTCCAGTCGCTCAACAACAGGGTGTATTCTTTCATCGGGGCGTCCTCACGTTTTTCAATGACCAAAGGGCCGTACAATCCGATCTGTTCCTGCAGGCCGGTGTGGGAATGATACCAGTAGGTGCCGCTCTGTACCAGGGGGAAGCGGTAAACCGCCGTTCCTCCGGCCGGGATCGGCGCCGTGGTCAGGTAGGGCACCCCGTCCATGCGGTTGGGCAGGATCAGCCCGTGCCAGTGGACGGAACTTTCGGTGCGGAGCGTGTTGTGCACATGGATCTCGGCCGTGTCGCCCTCGGTGAAGCGCAGCTCCGGCCCCGGTATTTGGCCGTTGACGGCGATGGCCCGGCGCGGTTTGCCGGTGTAGTTGACCGTCGTATCCGAAATATGCAGATGGTAAACGACCGTCCGGGGCGCGCTTAGGGCCACGGTATCCCGGCGAATCCCGTGCGCCGGATGGTCATGGACGTGCTGCCCCCGCCCGGCGATGCAGAGCAGAAGCAATGCCAGTATGTTTATTATCCTATTAATCATAGGATAATAAACATGCAAAAACCATTCCCCATGCTTCACGTTTTTATTGGGGGCACACGCCGCCGGCTCTCTTTTTTGTACTATCTTTGCATTATGTACATCGCAAATCTTTTAATCTTTATAATTCATGCGAATTAAGAGTTAAATGAATATTAGAAAGGTTTTTAACTTGCTGTTTATCAGCTTCAAGAACTTTGTATGCAAAGTTCACAGCCCGCAGCCACCCCAGGCTGCGGACTGATCGCGAGCCTCCGGCTTCGATTTACGCCCACCGCTGGCTGCGGACTGAAAACAGAAATTCTGTAATTATTGGCGGCAATTCACTTATATGCAATAAATTAATATACATATTCGAATTTAATCCAACTCTTAATCCGCATGATTATGGAAACCTGCAACCAAATTCTTTGCACCCTTGCCGGACAGATCAACTGGCTGTGGTACGTGGTGGCCATACTGGCCGCTTATTTATTGGGCGCGCTGTGGTATTCGCTCCTTTTTCCCAAGGCATGGATCAAGGTCTTCAAGATCGAAATGCCTGAAAAACCCGCCCCGGCGAACATGTTTCTGACCATGTTCGGGCAACTGGCGGCCTCGGCGCTGATGGGGCTGGTGCTGTTTATGATCACCGCGTTGTCGTTCTGGCTGGCGGTGCTGACCCTCGTTGGGTTCTGCGGATGGACCAAGGCGACGCTCAAGTACAAGTTTGCCGATTGGGGCGACTTTGTCCGTGCGGCCGGCATCGAGGCGGGCTACCTGTTCCTGGCCGGGATGATATTCATCGTCTTCGCCCTCCTGTAACCCTGTACATGGAATACTCTTTTCGACCGGCGAAACCCGAAGATGCGCAAACGGTCAGGGAGATCGCCCGGCGGGTGATCGAGTCGAATTACACACCGTTCCTGGGGGCGGAGGCCGTCCGGGGTTTTATCGACAGCGGGCAGGCGGATCAGGAGATCGACGAGGGGATGGCGCATTGCATGTTGATGGTCTGCGGCGGGGCTGTCATGGGGTTTGCCATAACGAGGGATGCCCTGTTGCACCTGATAATGGTGGACACAGCCTGCCAAAACCGGGGGTACGGCGCGAAGTTGCTGGCGTATATCGAAGGTGAATTGTTTGAGGATTACGAAACGATCCGCCTGCAAACCTTCAAAGAGAACGCGCAGGCCGTAGGGTTCTATCTCAAAAACGGCTGGCGGATCACGCAGGAAACCCCTGTGCCGGAGATGGAAAAAACAATGTTGTCGTTTGAAAAAACAAAAAATGGATAACACGAAAGTATACAGGATGATTTTCGCAGGCGTCTATCCCATGTATGTGCAAAAAGCGGAACGGAAAGGGCGCACGAAGGCGGAGGTGGACGCCGTTATTTTCTGGCTGACGGGTTACGATGAGCTCTCTTTGCAGGAACAGATCGACCGGAAAGTCGATTTCGAAACGTTCTTCGCCCGGGCCCCGCGCATGAATCCCGGCGCGTCGAAAATCACGGGCGTGGTCTGCGGCCATCGCGTGGAGGAGATCGAAGAGGGTCTTATGCGGAATATCCGCTACCTCGACAAGCTGGTCGACGAACTGGCGAAAGGCAGGGCGATGGAAAAAATCCTGAGGAAATAACGGCTACTGACATGGGGTTGTCACTGGCCGGAGGTATCTTTGTGATGTAAACCGATAATTTCTCACGATTATGAAACTGACTCCTTACCTCGTGTTCAACGGCCGGGCCGAAGAAGCATTGAATTTTTACGCCGACGTGCTGGGCGGGAAGATCGAAAACCTCCACCGCTACGACTCGATGCCGGGTGTGGACGCGGCGTACCACCGGAAAGTCCTGCACGCCTGCCTTCTCTTCGACGGCGGGGCGATGAGCGTGGCCGACACCCTGCCCGCCGAGCCCGCCGACTTCGGCCGCCTGGGTCACATGCTCACGCTCGACCTCGATTCCATCGCCAGGATCGAGGAGGTTTACGCCAAACTCACCGCCGGGGCGCAGGAGATCCGCTGCCCGCTTGGCGAAGCGTTCTTCGCCAAACGTTATGCCGAGGTCTACGACCGTTTCGGGGTGCTGTGGGCGTTGTATATGGCGTAACCAGCCTCGCGTAAACCACGCAAGGCATAGCAAGAACGGCGCCTGCCAAAAGCAGGCGCTCATCCCGCGCGGTTCGAAATCCTTGAATCCGCCCCGTAGTCGCCGGGATACGGGTGATTTACGCATGCCGGTGAAATAACCAGGCAGGTCACTTCAGCGATTCGGCGTACTTCTTCAGGTTGTCGAGTATGGCCTGCCACCCCTGGCGCTGCTGCCTGGGCGGGTACACGTCGTCGGCCTCGAATGTTTCGACGACTTCCGTGCCTCCGGCACCGGGGGTGAGCACCGTGGTCACTTTGCGCCCGTCGTCCAGCGTGTATTCGAGACGCCTCTCCGGAACGACGTGGTCGAACGTCCCCGAGAAATCGAATCCGGCTTTACCGTCGCGGGACTCCATCCGGTAGTCGAACCGCCCGCCAGGGCGCAGGTCGTTTTCGGCGCGTGGCGAAATCCAGTCGTCCGAGGCGTGGTTCCATTTCGTGATATGCTGCGGCAGGGTGAGGCTTTGCCAAACCTGCGCGGGAGAGGCATGTATGAATGCCTCGATGGTGATCGTGTTTTTCATAACAATAATTTTTCCGGTGTAAGAATCCGTTTAAAATTTCCTATGTAAATATGGTGAAAGCCGGGGCCAGAGCGTCGAACCTGTTCGAAAGCTGCGGCCGGAGCGCATCCCAATATTATGTAAATGAGTCGCGAATTATTCTCAGGGCAGCTTCTTACGAAAACCTATAGGGAATTTAGAAGGTTTCGAATATCAATAAGCGTTCCATTTCATCTGGTGCGAAGATGGCACTATCCTTTAGGGCGTGTTAGCATAACCCCGCACGTTCGTTTTCCTGTCGGTTTTGGGTTCTACCGCATGAAATTTTATCCCCAATGGAACCACATTGTCTCAAAAATTTCACTTGTGTAACACAAAACCGCCTTACAGAACCCCAACATACGGCTTTATGCTAACACGCCTTAATGAAATGGCGGAAACCATCATGTCTGGAATGATTGTTGCTTATGTAACAATCCCGATTCGTGGTCTGTTTACACCCACCGCCGGCGGACAGAACTTCTTTCCGCTGTTCCGCAACTGCGGGGCCGCCGCAGAAGTGTTGGACGTCGCTTCGCCTGGACACTGAACGACCTGGTTAAAATGGAATAAACGGCGATTCCGGGAAGGTGAAAAATCTAAGAAGCTGTTTTGAATTTATTAATCCCGTTCTTTTATTCTCTTTTCCGCGCTTTCCCGCGGTGTGATTCGTTAAACAGGGGCCGCTATTCGCCTCATCCCACCGCGGGAAATCATCGGCAAAACGATATAAAATAATCTCGTTAACAAATCCAAACAGCTTCTCAGCTTAAACGCGAAACAAATGAAAATTATACTTGCAATATCTGTAGTTGTGTTATCCTGCGTCCAGGCCTATGCCCAGGAATCGGGTACGGCTCAGAAAAAAGAGCTTAGCCTTGAAGAGGTTACCCGGGAGAAGCAGAATCCCATGAGCGGATTCAAAAGCGTTTTCCTGCAAAATGTCACGCTGCCTGTGGGCGAAGGCAATGCCAACTCGCTCTCCGTCCAACCCGTGCTTCCGTTTACCATTGCCGGTAAGGTAAAGATAAATACCTACACCATCATTCCGGTTCAATGGCTTCCGGCCATGCAGGCGGGTGGGCACAGGGTAGCCGGATTGGGAAATATCCTGTTCAACGCCTTTATGCGGCCCGCCGCAAAACCCAAAGGGCCGTGGGTGTGGGGCGTGGGACCCACGTTGCAGATACCTACGCGTACCGCGCCGGAATTGGGCAGCAACCGTCTGAGCATGGGGCCGGCGGCTCTGCTTTACTATAACGGGAGTAAATTCTCGGGTGGCGTGGTCGCGCAGAACTTCTGGTCGCTGGGCGGCGAGGGCATCAATAAAGTGAATATGTTCAGCGCGCAATACGTGGCGTATTACAATTTCCCGAAAGGGTGGTACCTGGAGAGCAATTCAACAATAACGTCCGACTGGCTTGCCGGACCGGACAGCCGGTGGATGGTTCCCCTGGGCGGCGGGGCGGGTAAAACCTTTAAATTGGGCAGATTCTACTACAGCGCCTCCATGCAGGGCTTCTATAACGCCGTGGTACCCCAGGGCGTGGGACGTTGGATGGCCATCGCCCAGTTGCAGGTAATCTTTACCCAATAAACCGCTTTGTGTATTATCGCTAAAAACCGCATCACAATAAAAACAATTTTATGAAACCAATGAAAAATTTCAAAACAGGGCTTTTGCTGTTGGCAATACCCCTGCTGACCGCGTCCTGTTGCAATCAGCAAAAACAGCAGCCCGCCCAAACGCCTGAATACGAATTCGTGAACGGCTACCCGACAGAGGCCACCGTCCAGAAAGCCTACGATGAGGCCGATTTGAACCGCGCGATTCAGACCTATCGCTTCTTCTACCCGACGGTATCCATTCTGGCTACCTGGGATGGAAACATAGCCGCCGGTTGCGTTCCCAACCAAAAGTTCGCCATTATGGACGGCGCTCCCGCCCAGGTCGCTTTTACGCCCAACTCGGATACCCGTTACGCCGGACTTCCGCTCGATTTGAGCAATGGACCCATTGTGATGGAAGTTCCCGCAGGGCCCATCATGTCGGCGGTGAACGACATGAATCAACTCTGGGTGATGGACGTCGGCATGCCCGGCCCCGACAAGGGGAAAGGCGGCAAGCACATCATCCTGCCTCCGAACTACACCGGAAAAGTGCCGGCAGGATATTATACTGGAAAATCAACGACCAATCAGGTATTGGTGTTGTTACGCGCCATTCCGTTGGATAATAATCCCGAAACAGGCGAAAAACTGATGAGGTCGGTCAAAGTATATCCTTTGGGAAAACCCGCGCCGGAACTTGGCTGGATAAGATTGAACGATAAGCCGGGCGACTTTACCCCTGTCCGTTGGGAAGACAATATCGGCTACTGGGAGCGTTTGGCCAAATTCATCAATGAAGAACCGGCCAATCCGGAATACCGCACCTGGTATGGCGAACTGGCTCAACTGGGGATCGAAAAAGGAAAGCCGTTCAATCCCGATGCCCGCATGAAAGCCATACTTGAAAAAGCCGCTGTAAAGGCTAACGCCATCATGCGCGTACAATCCTTTGCCGACCGTAGCCCTGACCGTATTGTATGGAAAGACCGCCAATGGGAGTGGGCCGTATTGCGTTATGCCGGCGACGGGAAGTTCAATACGGAGAACTATGTCGACCTGTATGCCCGCGAAAAATGGTTCTATCAGGCGCAGATCGAATCGCCAGCCATGTTCAACCGCGCACCGGGCGCAGGCTCGTTGTACTGGTTAGGACTAAAGGATAATACAGGCAAATATCTGGATGGAAGCAAAACTTACAAGTTGACCGTTCCGCAACCGGTTCCGGGTAAGTTGTTCTGGTCGATAACCATTTACGATAACGAAACCCGCAGCGAGATTGCCGCCGCGCAGAACAAGGCTGCCCTACGTTCGCTGTTCGAGTTGAAAGAGTTTGCCTCACAGCCCTCCGTGGAGCTTTACTTTGGCCCGCAAGCTCCTGCCGGTAAAGAAAATGTATGGATTCAAACCCTTCCGGACAAAGGCTGGTTCAGCTACTTCCGCATCTATGGTCCCGAAGCTCCGGCTTTCGACGGTTCGTGGAAACCCGGCGATTTCGAGGAGGTGAAATAGGACCCTGTAATATATAGATCAATGAAGAAGGTGTCTCGATATCGAGATACCTTCTTTTAAATTGTATGTCAATATATTCGATCCACTGGCGGGTGGTATTCCGGGCCGTAGCGCCCGAGGCGGGATGAGGAACAGCCTTTGAGACGAATATTGCGAACACTCCCGGCACATCCCGGCTGCCGCACGAGAATCAGACGGATTCCCGGCGCAGGAAGTACCTGACTTTTTGGCTGGATTTGGATGGAAAATCCACAAAACCCAACATTTTTTATTATATTTGTAAAAGTCTCTCTGATTTTCCCGGGAAAATATAGTTAAAGGATAGTGTGGGGTGTCGGACTTGTCGGAAAGTTAGCCGGGGCGCTCCATATTATAGTAAAATAAAGACCGGAGAGAAACAATGAATACTTTGTCATAACCCATTGTGCATTTAAGTAATATCGAATATTTATTTACCCGTTTTATTTTTTCTCCACCGGCATCTTTTTCACATCTCTTCCTCGGTTTAGCCCGCTAAACCTTCGGAAACGACGCAAAAAAATCTACCGGAGATAAAAAACAAAATACGGATAAATAAATTTCCTCTATTACTTAAGTAATATCGAATATTTATTTACCCGTTTTATTTTTTCTCCACCGGCATCTTTTTCACATCACTTCCCCGGTTTAGCCCGCTAAACCTTCGGAAGCGACGCAAAAAAATCTACCGGAGATAAAAACAAAATACGGATAAATAAATTTCCTCTATTACTTATAATGCGACGAGGTTTGTTTTGCAAACATTTGAGACAAAGATATATGCCCGCATTGTGGTCTCGGATCGCAGCCAGCGGAGAATGAATATCGTAGCCGGAGCGAGATATTCGGCCCTCCGCGCCGGCTGGCTGCGGGCCGACAGCTTTGCTTTGCAAAGCTGATTTTCATACGAATGAGACCTTAATGCATCGTTTTTTCTAAGAAGCTGTTTGGATTTGTTAACGAGATTATTTTATATCGTTTTGCCGATGATTTCCCGCGGTGTGATGAGGCGAATAGCGGCCCCTGTTTAACGAATCACACCGCGGGAAAGCGCGGAAAAGAGAATAAAAGAACGAGATTAATAAATTCAAAACAGCTTCTAAATGCATAACGGGTTTATCATAGGAAATTTAAACAGTTTCTAAGACAGGTTCCGGGAATAGACCCCCGGCTTGGAGGTAATATGATATAATTATTGCTAAAAACAGTGCCGTCAGCGGACGGTTTAAAATATAATAGATGGTTATAACTACGGGAAATATTCTGCTTATAGGGTCCATACTTCTCTTTGTGAGTATCGTTGCCGGGAAGGCCGGCTATAAGTTCGGGATGCCTGTGCTGCTGCTCTTCCTCGCGGTAGGGATGCTTTTCGGCAGCGACGGCCTGGGAATACAATTCCAAAACCCGGCGGCCACACAGTTCGTCGGCATGATCGCCCTGAGCATCATCCTCTTTTCGGGCGGCATGGACACGCGCTATGAAGAGATACGGCCCGTATGGCGCGAAGGTGTGGTGCTGGCAACGTTGGGCGTGTTGATGACGGCGCTCATAACAGGGTTGTTCATATACCTGATAGCGGGCCTTTTCAATTACAACCTCACCGTCGTCGAGAGTCTTCTGCTGGCTTCGGTGATGTCGTCGACCGACTCCGCATCGGTCTTTTCGATCCTCAGGTCTAAGAAACAGGACCTCAAACAAAAACTTCGCCCGTTGCTCGAACTCGAAAGCGGGAGTAACGACCCGATGGCTTACATGTTGACCATACTGCTGATCGAGGTGATAACATCGGGAGGCACCAGCTACGGGCATGCGACGCTGATGTTCTTCGTGCAACTCGCAGTGGGGGCTTTGATGGGCTATCTTTTGGGCAAGCTCGCTGTGATCGTAATCAACCGTATAAATATAGGCAACCACTCGTTGTACTCGGTATTTCTGCTGTCTACCGTGTTTTTCATATTCTCGTTTACCGACCTGGTGAAGGGCAACGGATATCTTGCGGTGTATATCGCCGGCCTGGTGGTGGGCAACAGTAAAATGATCCTCAAAAAGAGCCTTATGACCTTTTTCGACGGATTCACATGGCTGTTCCAGATAGTGATGTTCCTCTCGTTGGGGCTGCTGGTCAATCCCGGCGACCTGGTGCATGTGGCGGGATTCGGTATGCTGATAGGCGTGTTCATGATCGTCCTCGCACGCCCGGTCACCGTGATGGCCTGCCTTTTGCCATTCCGCGGGCTGACCTTCAAGGCGCGGCTCTATGTGTCGTGGGTGGGACTGAGGGGCGCCGTGCCGATCATCTTCGCAACTTATCCACTCATTGCCGGCATCGGGAACGCGATGCTGATATTCAACGTCGTCTTTTTTATCACTATCGTGTCGTTGCTTGTGCAGGGCACCTCGGTGAGCTGGATGGCACGTATCCTGGGACTGTCGACCGATAAACCCGAGGAAGGGTTCGATATCTCGCTGCCCGATAATATCAAGTCGGCAATGTCGGAAATAGAGGTTATCCCTGCGGTGCTCGCAGGAGGAGACCACCTTAAGGAAATACGGCTTCCCTCGAACACGCTGGTGGTGATGGTCAGGCGCGGGGACCGTTTTTTTGTCCCGCGCGGCAATACCCAATTGCTTCTGGGCGACAAGTTGCTTGTGATCTCGGACAACGATGCCGAGTTGCAGCACATATACGATGAATTGGGGATAAAAAGCCCGATCATAAAGAATTGATTAACATCTTTTTAATGGCGGCTCTATTCCCGGTGTGAAAACAGCCGCGGCAATATTTCCGAAACAGTTTTCACAGGAAATTCAGAAACTGTTTAAATTCTCTGTTAAAAACCCGTTGTGCATTTAGAATACGAAGGCCTGTTGAGTATAACGCTCAGGTTATGAGCTATAACGCCAGGATTTGTGGGCCGGTTCGCAGCCAGCGGAGTGCGGATAATGAGCCGGAGGCGATTTTATCGGCCCTCCGCGCCGGGTGGCTGCGGGCCGCCAGTTTTGCGTGGCAAAGCCGGTGATGTGACCGTTGCAGAATCAACCCCGGAATCTCCTTAAATCTTTTTAGATAATATTAGGATGCGCCTCGGGCAACCCTGAAAACAGGTTTTTGTCTTGCCTCCCGGCTTTTGCTATATTCCCCCGTAGGAAAATTAAACAGTTTCTCAGACAGACTCCTGATTTATTTTATTCCATTCCGGTAACCGGAAAAAAAGATGCACCCCGAAAGTCAGGCAAAACTTTCGGGGTGCATCTCTCTTTGACGGAACGGCTCATAGCCGGGTGTGTATCCTGGTATCCTGGCAATCACGTGCGTAATGGCATTCGCATCAGGATCGTTATCACGGTCAGGCAGGCGGATGCCGTGCTACAGTGCCGGGTGGAGATACCAGTCGGCATCTTCGGCACCTTTGGTCCTGGCCCAGTTCGTAAACTTCGGATAGGCTATGTCGATGCGCTGCGACTCCCTGGTTATTTTGAAGTTCGATACCGGTATCTTGATTGCGAACGGGAAATAGTCGGTCGAAATATAGTATTTATTCATCGACGGCATGCTGCGGTCAAGGCCGCGGCCCAACAGGCTAACGTTGGCAAGGTCGGAGGGCTTCTGATCCGGGAGGTGTACTTCGACACCGCGGCCGCCGCCTTTGTTCACATTGGTGTTGCAGACAATGAACGGATTGTAGGGAGGGAATATCGAACTCGAACTGAGAGGCTGAGTAAAGACGTTGGTCACGGTGAATTCGCCGATACCCTTGTTCAGCACATCGTGCATGTTCTCCCACAGCATTATCGTTATCTCGCGCTGGTCCTTCTCAAGCCCGTTGTAGTCGATCTTGAAGAGGCTCGTCGGGCTGGTGTACTCCGGGGTGACCGTCGTGCCGCTTCCGGGGGTCGACGGGTTGAGATAGTAGGAGTTGGCCTTCATCTGGTATCCGAAACCGTCCTCGTAACCTGCAATCGAAACAACGGGTTTAAATTTGTCGACGGTCTTCACTACACGGTTCTGAGCGTTGCGGTACACCGTGCAGTGGTACTCTATCACAACGTCGTTGAGGTCGTAGTCTCCCTGGTACGGCCAAAGGTCTTCGTAGGCCAGCAATCCCGAATATTCGGTGTAGTTGAGCGACGGGTCCGGATCCGGCGTGGGGTTGGGAATGATGTCGGGTATGTCCGTGTCGTCGATGTCGCCGTAGCTGGTGGTTTTGAAGTAGAACACGGCGTCGTTGAAGTCCTGGTCGCCGTAGGGACGGTTTATGTCTTCCATCCCAAGGATCAGCAGTTTGCTGTTGCGGTCGCGGAGCAGCACGTGCTGCTGGTTGTTTGCCGGAAGTATGTGCTGCCCGTCGCTCACCTTCAGGTTCACGTTCGAGAAGAAGCGTCCGGGGTATTTGATGTTGCCGGTTTGGAGTTCGAACGCGCCGTCGCCCATGAAAAAGCCGATGGTCACCCCTGCCGGGAACTTGTCCTGGAACGATGTGCCGTTCCAGTACTTCAACTTGATGGCGTCGCCGGCCGAAAGGGCGCCGCGTTCACCGTAGGTCGAGGCGTTGGGGAAGGCGATGATCTGCTTGATGTCGGAAAGCGACGAGGGAGCCGGACCTGCCGTGGGGTAGGTGTAGTAGCCAACAGTATTGTAGATTACGCCGCCGTAATGTAGGAACGTCATCGTGATCTCGGTCTCGTTAACAACGTTGAACATGCGCTGTACGCCCGGGGCGAAGAACTCGGGATGGTTTGTCGTGGTATTGACCGTCTCGGGGAAGGTGTAAGCCAGGTTTTTGAGGATGTAGGGAGGCAGCGAACTGCGGCCGATAAGGTAGTCGGGCAATCCCATTCCATCCCAGTCGCCGAGGCGCAGCATGCCGGAAGGCCACGTCGATGTGGCGGTGCGAGTCGCGGGAGCCGACTTGGTGTCGGGCTTGGTCATGTCAAAGGAAACACCCGTTTCGGTGACCTGGACTTTAACCGGCGAAGGCACCCCGAAACAGTCGGTGTAAAGATACACCTCTTTCAGGTAAGTCGGCAGGTCCATCTGCTCGTTGACTTTCCCGTTTGCATCGGTGATGACCCTGAACAACGGTTTGATGCCCTTTTTGACTTTGATCCCGTCGACAATCACGATAGGGTTCTCGCCGTAGACCTCCACGAGCATGGCGTTGTCGTTGACGTTGTAGTTTGCCGCCAGTTTACATACGTGTGTTGTCGCGAAGTTGAAATAATCGGCTCCGTCCTGTCCCTGCAGGGCGGGAGCGCTGTCTTTCTGGCAGGATGACACGAAAAATCCGGCGCAGAGGGCGATTGCAGCAAAAGTAAAATTTTTCATAGGGATCTGATAGCGTAATAAGTTCTTAATTTCAAATCTGTTCATGGCAAGTCCGGTTTCACTTGCTTCACTTGCGGGGACAAAGGTAACACCTAATGCAAAGGTTCCAAATTATTGCGCTGTCCGCCAGCAAATAAGCGCCGAAAACCGTATTTTCCGTACTATCTGCCACGGGACGGACCCCTAAGATAAGATCCATATATGCAATGATATACGCGCCTGATTTGCCACATATTGAAGTCGGGTGTTGAAAAATATTTCTTTTGGAAAATATATTTTTATGCTGTCTTTGCTAATTCCTTTGATGGTAATATGTTGATTTTATTGAATTTGCCGACATTGGTCCTCTTGCCGGGCCCCAAATGCATTTTCCTGTGTTTCGCGCTATAAAAATGTATTTTATCGTGTGATTTCTCCCTGAATAACTCTATGTTACAATGCAAAAATAATATTATTTCAAGAAATATTTTTCAAAACCCGCTACAAAATGACCCCGCAAAAGTCCGTTGCGGATTCATACAGGCTATGCATTATAGCAAAAATAAAGTTGTTTTTCAAATCGCTTCCACTTCCTTTGTTACAAACCACAAGCCCGATAAACCTTTTTATGAGGAAAATCAGACTCTCTCTAAATTACCGGTTTAAATAATCGCCGTATGCGGTTATACCTCAGGCCCGGTCAAATAGCCGGACCCTATTGATACAAGGTGAAGCGGAAAAACCATAGCCCGGGACCGGTATATATAATGTAGATTTAACATTATGTTTTTAACATTTTGTGTATCTTTGCACAAATAGGGGTGTGAAATTATAAATAAACGACTGTGATGTACGATTTTGAGGCTGCCGGGAAATTTTATGCTTCTTACGTTGAACGTACAAGTATCGCCCGCCGTGTGCTCGGGCGGCCGTTGACGTTCTCCGAGAAGATACTTTACGCACATCTGTACGACCACGGGGCTCTGCGCCCCATGGTGCGCGGGCGCGACTATGTGGAGTTCGCGCCGGACCGTGTGGCGATGCAGGATGCTACGGCGCAGATGGCTCTGTTGCAGTTCATGAACGCCGGGCTCGACAGGAGCGCCGTGGCGGCGTCGGTGCATTGCGACCACCTGATCGAGGCGCGCGACGGGGCTGCGGCCGACCTGGGGCGGGCCATGGAAACGAACCGCGAGGTGTACGACTTCCTGCAAAGCGTCTCCCGGCGCTACGGCATAGCGTTCTGGAAACCGGGGGCGGGCATCATACACCAGGTGATACTGGAAAATTACGCCATGCCCGCAGGGATGATGACCGGGGCCGACTCGCATACGCCCAACGCCGGAGGGTTGGCGATGCTGGCCATAGGGGTCGGCGGAGCCGATGTGGTGGATGTGATGGCCGGAATGGGCTGGGAGTTGCGTATGCCCGAATTGATCGGCGTGCGTCTGACGGGCAGGCTCGGCGCGTGGTGTTCCGCGAAGGATGTGATATTGTACCTGGCAGGGACAATGGGCGTCAAAGGAGGCACCAACGCGATACTGGAGTATTTCGGTGACGGCGTGTCGTCGATTTCGGCCACGGGACGCGCAACGATATGCAATATGGGCGCCGAGTTGGGCGCTACCAGTTCGATATTCCCCTACGACGAGGCTACGGCGCGTTATCTCGAAGCCACGGGGCGTAGCGCTGTGGCGCGGTCTGCCGACGCGGTGGCCGCTGAACTGGCCGCCGACAGAGAGGTGCTGAGGCGGCCCGCGGACCATTTCGACCGGGTGGTGGAGATCGACCTTTCATCGCTGGAGCCTTACCTCAACGGCCCCTTCTCGCCAGACGCGGCCCACACGGTGTCGCAGATGAAAGCGGCTGTTGCCCGGGAGGGTTATCCTCGCGAGGTGGAGACGGCGCTCGTGGGATCGTGCACCGACTCGTCGTACGAGGACCTCGGGCTGGCGGCTGCCGTGGCGCGCCAGGCTATGGAAAAAGGCATTAAGCCGTGTGCGAAGATATTGATAAACCCCGGAAGCTCGCAGGTGCTCGAAACAGCCCGCCGCGACGGGATAATAGAGGAGCTGGAGCAGGCCGGTGCGGTGATAATGGCCAACGCCTGCGGCCCGTGCATAGGGCAGTGGGATCGAGGGGGTGTGCACGGCAACCGTCCCAACACGATACTAACGTCGTTCAACCGCAACTTCGCCAAGCGCAACGACGGCAACCCCTGTACGCATAACTTCGTGGCCTCGCCGCAGATGGTGATGGCTATGGCATTCTCCGGTGATCTGGGATTCAACCCCCTCACCGACCCGTTGCGCGGCAGTGACGGGGAGAGTGTCATGTTCGATCCGCCCTCGGCGCGCGACCTGCCCGAGGGAGGTTTTTCGGGCAGAGGCGACGGATGCATAGAGTCGGAAGCCGACCCGTTGGTGAAGATAATCATAGACCCGCACTCCGACAGGCTGCAACTTGTAAAACCGTTCGAGGCGTGGGACGGGCGCGATTTCGAGCGGCTGCCGTTGCTGATCAAGGCCGCGGGGAAGTGCACCACGGACCACATTTCGATGGCCGGACCCTGGCTGAAGTACCGCGGGCATCTCGAAAATATCTCCGGGAACCTGCTAATGGGGGCTACTAACGCCTTCACGGGAGACACCAATAGCGTACTCAACCTTTTGACGGGCGACCGCACACGGGTGTCGATAGTAGCCCGGGCCTACCGCGACGCAGGACCGGGGTCGATTGTGGTGGCCGGGGAGAACTACGGAGAGGGGTCGTCGCGCGAGCACGCGGCGATGGAGCCGCGCTTCCTGGGGGTACGTGCGGTGCTGGTCAAGTCGTTCGCCCGCATACACGAGACCAACCTCAAGAAGCAGGGCGTGCTGGCGATAACCTTCGCCTACAAAGATGACTACGACCGAATACGCGAGGACGACCGCATCTCGGTAAAGGGGCTCGACGGCCTGGCCGCGGGACACGACCTGGTAGTGGAGCTCCACCACAGCGATGGCACGCAGGAGAGTTTCGGGGCGGCGCACACATACAACGAATTGCAGGCCGCATGGTTCAGGGCGGGATCGGCGCTAAATTGCCGGACGCACCGCGTCTTCTGAGATGCACAGCATTTTTTGTCATTACTTTGCTTCTACAGCCGGACGGACGCACGGCGTCTTTTGATATTAAAAACATTAGAAATTACGGAAAGGCATAATATAATGGGTGAAACTCAGTTTGGGGAAAAGATAACGATAAGCAACGGGGTGCTGACGGTGCCCGACACGCCCCTCGTACCTTTCATCGAGGGCGACGGCGTGGGGGCCGAGGTTACCCCGGCGATGCGCCGGGTGGTCGACGCGGCAGTGGAGCGCGCCTACGGTGGAGGCCGCAGGATCGTATGGCACGAGGTGCTGGCCGGAGGCAAGGCCTACCGCGAATGCGGCGAGTGGCTGCCGGGAGCGACGCTGGAGGCGCTGCGAGAGATGAAAGTAGGCATAAAGGGGCCGTTGGAGACACCTGTCGGCGAAGGCATGAGGTCGCTGAATGTGGCGCTGAGGCAGGAGTTGGACCTGTATGTGTGTTTGCGCCCGGTCAGGTGGTACCGCGGGGTGGCATCGCCGGTCAGGGAGCCGCAGAAGGTCGACATGCACATCTTCCGCGAGAACACCGAGGATATCTACGCCGGCATAGAGTGGCAGGCCGGTACGCCCGAAGCCAGGAAGTTCTACGACTTCCTGCACAGCGAAATGGGTGTGGACAAGGTGCGCTTTCCCGAAAGTTCTGCGTTCGGCGTGAAACCCGTATCGCGCGAGGGATCGCAGCGGCTGGTGCGGGCCGCCATTGAGTACGCCCTGGAGCGGGGGCTGCCGTCGGTGACGCTCGTACACAAGGGAAACATCATGAAATACACCGAAGGAGGATTCCGGCGGTGGGGCTACGAGGTGGCGCGAAGGGAGTTCGCCCGGAGCACCTTCACGATGGAGGAGTGGGCCGAAATATCGCGCGACACGGGCAGGGACGAGGCCGACCGCGCGCTCGGGGCCGCACGCGACGCGGGGCGGCTTATAGTCAAGGACGTGATAGCCGACGCCTTCCTGCAGAACACGCTGCTGACACCGGAGGAATATTCGGTGGTGGCGACGCTGAACCTCAACGGCGACTACATCTCAGACCAGCTGGCGGCGATGGTCGGCGGGATAGGCATAGCGCCCGGGGCCAACATCAACTACGCGACGGGCCACGCCGTATTCGAGGCGACGCACGGCACGGCCCCCGGAATAGCGGGACGGGGCGTGGCAAACCCCTGTTCGGTGATCCTATCGGCGGTGATGATGCTGCGCTACATGTGCTGGGACGAGGCTGCCGACGCAGTGGAACGGGCGATGGAGGAGGCTTTCGCCAACGGAGAGGCAACCGCGGACCTCGCACGGTTCATGCCCCGGGGCAGGGCGCTGTCGACCGGCGAGTTCGCCGATGTGCTTATAGGCAGGATGTGAGAGATATGACCATACATGGAGATGTAAGCGGAAGATGAGGAGGAGACTGCCGCATTAGATAAAGAAACTCTAAGAAACTGTTTCTAAAACCCGATGAAAAGATGGACGAGATGAAAAAAGAGTACATGATATACAAGCTATCGGAGTCGATAAAGACCACGAGCAGCATCGACCCGCAGCTTTTTGTGCAATATAACGTCAAACGCGGGCTGCGCAACGAGGACCACTCGGGGGTGCTGGTCGGGTTGACACGCATCGGCGATGTAGTGGGGTACGAACGCCTCCCCGAGGGTGGCCTTAAGGCGATTCCCGGCAAGTTGTTCTACCGGGGCATAGATATCGAGGAACTCGTCGAGGGGATATATGCCGAAGGGCGGTTCGGATTCGAGGAGACGGTGTTCCTGCTGCTGGCCGGATACCTGCCCGACCGCGAGGAGTACGACGTATTCCGCCGCATGCTAAGCGCCTACATGCCGCTGGAGCAGAAAACCAAAATGAACATCCTCGACCTCGAAGGACAGGACATAATGAACATCCTGGCCCGCAGCGTGCTCGAAATGTACACCTTCGACGAAAACCCCGACGACACCTCGCGCGAGAACCTCATGCGACAGTCGGTGGAACTCATTGCACGCTTCCCGACGATAATCGCCTACGCCTACAACATCCTGCGCCACAGCACACAAGGCCGCGCGTTGCACATACGCCACCCGAAGGAGGAACTCTCGATGGCCGAAAATTTCCTCTACATGCTAAAGGGCGAGTTCTCGGATCTGGAGGCTAAAATCCTCGACCTGTCGCTGATGCTCCACGCCGAACACGGCGGAGGCAACAACTCGACGTTCACCGTTCGCGTGACAAGTTCCTCGGGCACCGACACATACTCGTCGATAGCCGCCGCCATAGGTTCGCTCAAAGGCCCGCTGCACGGAGGAGCCAACCTGTCGGTGATGAAAATGTTCAACCACCTCAAAGAGGTTATAACAGACTGGACCGACGCCGGCGAAATAGACGCCTACCTGATGAAGATGCTCCGCAAGGAGGCTTACAACGGCAAAGGATTGATCTACGGAATAGGCCATGCCGTGTATACGGTGTCCGACCCGCGTGCGCTGCTGCTCAAGAATATGGCTCGCGACCTGGCGCGCGACAAAGGACGCGAACGCGAATTCGCATTCCTCGAACTGCTCGAAGAACGCGCCGTCGAAACATTCATGGCATTCAAAGGAAATCAGGTGGGAAAAAGCGTCTGCGCAAACGTCGACTTCTACTCGGGATTCGTCTACGAAATGATAGGGCTCCCGCAGGAGGTGTTCACACCGCTGTTCGCAATGAGCCGTATCGCAGGATGGACAGCCCACCGGATCGAAGAACTGAACTTCGACAGCCGCCGCATAATACGCCCCGCATACAAGAACGTGGGCGAAACATACCATTTCATCCCGGTCAAAAAACGCTGATCCCGGAGACGCACAGCGTCGAAAGGCGCTGTGCGTCTCCGGGACGAAGGGGGTGTTGCCGGAAAGTAATATCGAAAGACGCTGTGCGTCTCCGGGACGAAGGGGGTGTTGCCGGAAAGTAATATCGAAAGGCGCTGTGCGTCTCCGGGACGAAGGGGGTGTTGCCGGAAAGTAATATCGAAAGACGCTGTGCGTCCGGGGATCATTTCAATGTTTTTAGCTGCCGGAATATCTCTGCGGCGGTGTCGGCGGGGTTTGTGCCCGATGGCTCGATGTCTCCTTTGAGGGATTTGTAGAGCCAGTTGCGGGTGTATCCGAAGGTGTCGGGCGGCGGTAGTGTGTCGTCGTACCACGCCCGGTCGAGGTAGTTGAAGAAGAGCTGCCAGCGGCCGTGGTAGTATGTCCCCAGCATTCCGCCCCACTCGCGGTGGGCGTAGTCGTTGAGGTCGGTGCCGGTGTCGCTCCACGATGTGAGCAGCATGCGGCTGTAGAGTTCGTAGCGGTTGCTTTGCGCCGTGTTCGTGCCGGCGTCGCGTGCTTCCTGCAACCAGTGGTCGAGGCAGAATGCCGGGTGGCTGCGCAGGAGTTTGTCGTCGAGCAGGATGAGCCGCAGGAACAGTTCCGTCTGGTGGTCGAAGGCCTCGCGGTCGCGCGCCGCCCATGCCGCCTGCACCGCACGCCAGGTCTTGAGACCGCGGTTGGAGATGCATTGGCGCACGGCGTCGACGGCGTCGTAGCAGTACCCGGGGTTGTCGCGCAACGCCCGTGCCGCCTCCAGAAATTCGGCGCATGATGCTTCGAACTGCGCATGGTCGTAGTGTATGGCACAACTGCTCCACTCCGAAACCCGGTCGGCGTCGAGCGATGGCTCGGCGCAGAAGATCGACTCCGAAGGTTGGCGGCCATCTTTGTAGCTGCCGTAGGCGGTGGCGTGAAATCCTTGCCAGGCCTGTAGCAGACACGGCAAGTCACTGCCGTAGCGGTAGCGGACGTAGCCCGCGAGCCACCGGTCGACAGCTACCGGCTCGCGGCTCCACACCATGTCGCTCCACAATTCGGCCACGATGGGGTTGGTCTCTATGCCTTCGGGTGTGAAGCCGATGCCGGAGTAAGTGCCGCAGGCGGCAGGGTCGTTCAGCGCCCGGGCGGGGTGGCTGGCGATGATGTCGAGCCGCCCGTGGAGCCCCGTGTTGCCGCCCCAGTTCGAGATGCACGACCACGCCCAGGGAATGCCTTCGTAGCCGCCGCGGTCGAGCCAGCGGTGCCAGTATTCGCCGCAGAGTTCGATCACCAATGAGTGCCGCGGGTCGAGGCCGGCCAATATTTCGTGGGTGGGGTTATCCTGCCAACCCTGCACGATCCATACCGCCTGCGGGTTATGGCGCCTCATCCCGGCGCCCACGGCCCTGACGCACGCCGTGACATCGAGGTCGGCTTTGCGTCCCCCCTCGTGGAAGAGGTCGCCGCCGTAGTAACGCGTCTTGCCGTAGAGCGCGTCGTACTCCTCGTACCATATCTTAGCCAGACGTTCGAATTCGGGGTCGAGCGGCGACAGCAGCGCCGGTCGCACAAAGCCGAACCACTCGCCCTGGTCGACGACCTTCGTTGCGGGGAAACGTTCGCCGAAACCGGCCGGGACGAAGCCGCAATATCCCTGGAACACAGGCTCCATGCCCAGCGAACGCATCCGCTCCACTATGCGGTGCTGCAACGCTTCCTGGCGCCCGAACCACTCGTCGGCCGCCGGGCCGCCGAGCGCACTCATGTTGGCCATGTGGAACCACGGCAGGTAGGAGGCTCCGGGCAGGAACCGCCGCGCCTGGTCGTCGCTGTAGCCCGCCCGCACAAGGAACCGCCGCCATACCACCTCGGTCCCGGTCATGGCCAGCGGAGCAGTGACACCGTGCAGCGCCATCCAGTCGATCTCCTGTTCCCATCGTTGCCAGTCCCAGTAAGCGGTGGTGTAGCCGAACGTGCAGTAGTTCATATATGTCACAAACCCATAGGGACTTTCACCCGTCACGGGTTTGACAGGAAGCGGCAGGCGTTCCGCAACGCGCGGCGTGAAATCGTTCCACGTAACCGACGCCCCGAGGTATTGCTGCATATAACGCCTCAGGCCACAGGCGGCGCTCACCGCGCAGTCGGCCTCTATGGTAACTTTGCCCCTGGAAGAGTATACCTTGAAGTAGCGCCCCCGCCCCGCGGGTTTTATCCTGAAAACGAGTTGATTGCCGTGACCGGGCATGATCCTCGCCGCAAGTCCGGCCACCGCCTTTTCCTGCGCATAGCGCGATGGCGCCTGCAACTCTTCCGGCGCCTGCAAGCCCCCGGGATGCGGAAAGGCGCCGGAAGAGGACGGCTCTACTGCAAACAGCGGTACGGATGCCATCATAAGCCCCGCCGCGATAATGATTACCTTAAACATACCGTATATTTTACCTGATTCGAACTATAAGAAGCTGTTTTGAATTTATTAATTTCGTTCTTTTATTCTCTTTTCCGCGCTTTCCCGCGGTGTTATTCGTTAAATAGGGGCCGCTATTCGCCTCATCCCACCGCGAAAAATCATCGGCAAAACGATATAAAATAATCTCGTTAACAAATCCAAACAGCTTCTAGCCCTTTCATGCGAATTTAAACAGTTTCTGGCAGGAGATCCCTGCATAATCCTTTAAATTTTGTACCTTTGTAAAATGCCATCCGGACTGTGTCCGGAAACCGGAAGAGACGTATACGACAGCAATGACTCATGGCTGTATGCTTGCCCATTGCAACTGTATTGTTGAGAGTCTGTCTGATTTTTCTGTGTAAAGATAGTGAAAACCGCGAGACAGGACAAGAACTTGTTTCCCGGCCGTGCCCGGAAAGAGTAATACCGGAAGGTGCGGCGTCTGCGGCTTCCATTACATTTTATCATGAAAACAGAACGGATTTTCAATCAGTCGTGCAATATTACGGTCATGGCAACGTTTATTTTCTTATTTACGGCCCGTTCCAGGATATAACTCCTACACTTGCGTAAGACGATCCGGACCGGCCAGGTTGAAAAAATATCTTATGAAATACGGACACAGGTTGTTGGTTCTTATTTTGCTCGTATCGACGGGCGGTATGTCGGTTCAGGCGGCCGGGGCGGCACCGAAAAAGCGAAAAAAAACGGCGTCGACACACGTTGCCCCAAAACTCGAAGATCTTCCACAACGCCCGGTCGATACGTTACAAACGTCCGATCCGCAAACAAAGGTGATAATCTTCAGCAATAATACATGGAGTTATTATCGTCCGGGGCTCGCTGCCGAGATGAAAAACCTGAAGGTGTATCGTGAGCATTGGGATACGACGCAGGTGTTTGCCTACCGTACGATAGAGTTGGCGAGTCTGCCTTCTGTAGTGGAGTTGAAGCTGTTCGACGATCTTAGCCGGTTCCACACCCCGATTCAGGGCAAGGTGTTCTCTAAATACGGACCGCGCGGCCGCCGGAACCACAATGGAGTGGATGTGCCTCTTAAGACCGGCGAACCGATCTATGCGGCTTTCGACGGACGGGTGCGTTATTCGAAATACAACACCGGGGGATTCGGGAATCTGGTTATACTAAGGCATCCCAATGGATTGGAGACATGGCATGCACACCTGACCAAACGAAATGTCGAAGCGGGCGAGTACGTCAAATCAGGACAGGTCATAGGATTCGGGGGTAATACCGGGCGTAGCCGGGGACCGCACCTCCATTTCGAGACACGCTATTGCGACCAGACTTTCGACCCGGAGCGGTTGTTCGACTTCGAAACGGGCCAGATCCGCTATCAGACCTTTGCACTCGATAAACGTTATTTCAACATCCATTCGCGCGCTTCGGACCAACTGGAGGAGGATGATGTGCTGGAAGGTTTCAGCCTGATCGCCGCCGAGAGCGACGACTCGACATCGGTAGACATACTCGAACGCATAGCACAGGCGCAGCAGAAGGATGAGGAAAAACAGCAGCAGGCCAGGGCCGCAGTGGCAAAAGGTGCGACAGTGGGGCCTAACAACGCGGTCTATCATACGATACGTTCGGGCGATATGCTCGGCAAGATAGCCATGAAGTACGGAGTATCTGTCAACCAGATATGCCGGTTGAACGGCATCACGACCAAAACCAAACTGCAGATAGGCAAGCGACTGCGGATAAAATAACGCTTGTCATTCAGACCACGGCTGTCACGCATCCCCCGCAACAATAGCGTAGTGTAGAGTTTTCTGGGCCGTTATGTCAAATTAGGCCGTTATGTCAAAGCGATACCATGTCGGGTACGGCGCCTTTTTGCAGCATCATTGCCTTACCTCATTACCCAAGATAGGGCTCCGGGGTAACCACCGGATTCTTGTGCAATCCGGATATGGCTATTGCCTGCCAAGCAGCAGGCGGGCCTGTTCGATTGCGGCAGAGGTGACAGTGCTGCCACTGAGCATTTTGGCGATCTCGTCGATGCGCTCTTCCTGAGCCAGCGGACGGATCATGGTGCGTGTGCGGCCATCGGCTTCCTCTTTGTAAACAACCCAGTGCGACTCGCCGCGCGAAGCCACCTGAGGCAGGTGGGTGATCGTAACGACCTGCATGTTAGCGGCAAGCGTTGAAATGATAGCCCCCATGGCATCGGCTATGCGTCCCGATACCCCCGAGTCTATCTCGTCGAATATGATCGTCGGCAGTTGCGTATAACGCGACACCAGCGATTTCACCGACAGCATAAGGCGCGAAAGCTCACCTCCCGAAGCGACCTTCTCGGCCGGTTGCGGTGAGTTGTCCTTTGTGGCGGAGAACAGGAACCGTACAACGTCGCGGCCCGAAGAACGCAACGCCACCGACTGTGTAATTTCGACCTCCAACCGGGCCCCGGGTATCCCCAGTCCGGCAAGCATCGTTTCCGTCTCATGTTTTATTATGCCGGCCGCCTGGCGCCTGGCAACGGTAATTTCATCGGCGAGGGCTCCGGCAGCCTCGGTAAGTTGCCTGACCGCGATTTCTTTCGTTGCTATGGCAGCTTCAGCCCCGACAATCGTGGCAAGACGCCCGCCGTAGTCCTCATAAAGGGATATCAGTCCGGCCACCGACCCGGCCCGGTGTTTTTGCTGAAGCGAGTAGAGTAAGCCAAGGCGCTCGTCGGTCCGTTGTAATTTCTCCGGGTCGGCCTCTATCCGCCCCAACTCCTGCTCCATTCCGGTGAGCAGGTCTTTCAATTCCAGCATCGCGCTATGGATGCGCCCTGCAAACTCCGCGGCTGCCGGATAAGCGTCCTCCAATTTGCGCAGTTGCATCCCCGAATTTTTCAACCGGGCAAGAATGCCTGTCTCCTCCTCGTCGAGCGCCCCTACAACTTCGGAGAGCGTTTCTCCGATCCTTCCGGCATTTGCAAGGATCGAGAGCTCAGCTTCGAGTTCCTCCTGTTCGCCGTCGCGCAACCTGGCCGCGGCAAGTTCCTCGCACTGGTGACGAAGGTACTCCTCGTCGCGTGCACCCTTCGAGGCCTCTTCGCGCAATGCCGACAATTCCCGCTCTGTGGCCCTGAGTTCGCGGTACACAGCCGCATATCTCTCCGCCAGTACGGGTTGAGAAACTATTGCGTCGACAATCTTTGTGCGGAACCCTTCGTCGGCCAGCGACAGGTTCTGGTGTTGCGAGTGTATATCTATGAGTACGGTTCCCAACTCCTTGAGGACCGTAAGTTGAACCGGAAGATCGTTGACGTAAGCCCTACTTTTACCCGCCGGAGTGATCACCCGGCGTATGACCGTCGAAGGCTGGTAGTCGAGATCGTTATCCTCGAAAAAACCTTCCAGACCGTAGCCATCGATACCGAACGTGCCCTCGACAATGCAATTACGTTCCCCATCCCTCGCTAAACCCGTCTCGCTACGGTTACCCAACAGCAACCCCAGGGCCCCGAGCAGGATAGACTTTCCCGCCCCGGTCTCTCCGGTAATGATATTGAGCCCGCCGCTGAGCTTCAATTCGAGCTTGTCGATAAGGGCGTAATTTTCAACGTATAATGTCTGGAGCACGGTCGTCGGATTTAAATTTTCTGCCGTTTCAGGTATTTACACGCCGTATCGGCTATTGCTTCGGCAGCCTCCTTTTTGGTGACCAGAGGGTATGACGTAGCGCACCCGTCGCGTTCGATGACGGTAACTTTGTTGGTGTCGCCGCCAAAGCAAGCCCCGGTGTCCCTCAGCGAATTGAGAACTATGAAATCGAAACCCTTGCGACGCATCTTATCCGTCGCGTTACGCATCTCGTCGTCGCTTTCAAGGGCAAACCCCGCAAGCATCCTCCCGCCTTTCACCTTATTGAGTTCCACTGCTATATCAAGAGTGGGCCGCAATGAAACCATCATTTCGCCGTCACTTTTCTTAATTTTCGAAGAGCTCGGCTCCGCAGGCGTATAGTCTGCCACCGCGGCACATAATATCGCTCCGTCCACCCCCTGGAACTCCTTCAGCGAAGCCTCGTACATATCTGTGGCCGACACAACATCAATCCTGCGGACTCCCGCCGGTGTGGTCAATGACGTGGGACCCGATACAAGTGTCACATCGGCCCCGCGTGCCGCCAATGCCCCGGCAAGGGCGTAACCCATTTTACCCGTAGAGTGGTTCGAGATATATCTCACCGGGTCGATGGCCTCGACGGTAGGCCCCGCGGTAACCAGAATCCCGATCCCCTTCATACTGTCGCTGTCCCTGAACAGGGCCTCTACAGCCGACAATATCTCCCCGGGCTCCGCCATGCGCCCCTTGCCCGAAAGCCCGCTGGCCAACTCCCCCTCCTCGGGTTCGACGATCCCCACTCCCATATCGCGCAACTTCGCAATATTGGCCTGGGTGATCCTGTTGGCGTACATGTCGAGGTCCATGGCCGGCGATACGATCACAGGGCACCTCGATGACAGAAATGTGGTCAGCAACAGGTTGTCCGCTATGCCTGTGGCCATCTTGGCTATGGTGTTGGCTGTAGCAGGAGCCACGACAAACACGTCGGCCCACTCGGCAAGCGACACGTGGGAATTCCATTGTCCGTTCTCGGGGTCGAAAAACTCCACCATGATCGGATGCTTCGACAGTGTTGCCATCGTGAGCGGGGTGATGAACTGCCTGGCGAGCGGGGTCATCACAACCCTTACTTCGGCACCGTTCTTAACAAACAACCGAACCAGCAAAGCCGCCTTGTATGCCGCAATACTGCCTGTTATACCTAAAATTACTTTTCGTCCGCGAAGCATCTCAAAAATCGATTAAAGCCGGGGAACGGCGCAAATGATCCGGCATTTGCAACAATCCTCCGGCAGTTAGATGTGGAAACCATTATATTTTCCTGATATGTTAGAAGCTGTTTGGATTTGTTAACGAGATTATTTTATATTGTTTTGCCGATGATTTCTCGCGGTGTGATGAGGCGAATAGCGGCCCCTATTTAACGAATCACACCGCGGGAAAGCGCGGAAAAGAGAATAAAAGAACGAGATTAATAAATTCAAAACAGCTTCTTATACGTCGCCTACAGGCAACCGCTTGTTCTTACCCTGGCAGGGCACCATATCCGTTCCCTTTTCGATCCCGGACAGTGCCACGGGAGGTTTATTCCGTTTTGTTTTCGCGGAAGTAGACCTTGCCGTCAAGGAACTCCTCGGTGGCCGTGATCGTAGCTTTGGGCTGGCGCTCGTAGTGACGTGATATCTCGATCTGTTCCCTGTTCTCGAAAACTTCCTCCAGGGTGTCGTTAGAAGTGGTGAAATCGGCGAGCTTGCGCTGCAACTCCTGCTTTGTCTCCGACGATATCTGGTTGGCCCTCTTGGATATGATTGCTACAGATTCGTAAATGTTGCCGGTCTGTGCATCGAGATCGGTCAATTTGCGGGTTATCGTGTTATTCGGCCCGGCATTACGTTTGCTTTCCATAAGTAATGGATAAAAATTAACGACACATTTAAATTTGTAATACATAAGCTCTTTGTCACACTCTTCCGGTCTCTTTTGGCCGTATTTACCATCTTTGAATCACTCACTTAGCCCTGCTAAGCTCGCTCTCAAAAATGGCAAATCCAATCCAAAACAGACTCGAAATAATGCGACAATAATTCTTATCCATTACTTATATGATCCTGTTATTCTTCTTCCGTTTTGGTTTTTGCAATATGCTCTTTGGCGTTGGCCATCATCTTGTCGAGTTCCTTGCCGTATTTGCTGTCGGGAAACTCTGCCACAAAGTTATAATAAGCATCCATCATATCCAAATAGCGGTCGGTCTGCAACTCCTCTATACTGTGGTAGGCAAGAAGGTAACGCGACTTGGCTATCAGGTACATCAACTCCTCGCGGTGGGTGGTTTCGGGGTACTGGGCGAGCGCGTTTTTGATCGCCACCACAGCCGATTTATATTTATGTATCTTGTAATACGTCTTCGCATTGACATACGACTTGTCGTAGAGCTTCTGCTGCAACTCTTTCAGGTAGCCGTTCATCTGCTCTTTTTGCGTCGAGTTGGGATAGCGGTCGAGGTATTCGCGTATCGAGACCATTGCGCGCTGGGTCATCGTCTGGTCGCGTTCGGGTGCGGGCGACGAATAGTAGAACCCCATGGCATACATGTATTCCACATCCTCGATAAACGGACTGCGGCCGAATTTACGGCGGAATTCATCGAAGATGATGGAACTCGTTTCCCAGTCGCCGCTTTTATAGAATGCCGCCCCGGAGTAGTAGGCTACCGAGTCTTCGCGCTCACTTCCTGTGTAAAAGTGGCTCACGTCGCTCATTAACTGTATCGTCTTCTGGTATTTTTTGGCCTTGTAATAGTCTATCGCCTTGCGGTATTTAAGGTCGTTGTCCTGGGTTTTGAGCAGTTTACTGTATTCACTGCACCCGGCAAGGAACAATATCGCTGTTGCGGACAACAAAATTACGGCGCTGCCTTTGGTTAATCTCATCTGTAAAATATTAAAACGGCAATATCGTGCAAAGGTATGAAATTTATATGAAAAAAATCCGGCCTGACTATTTCACCAACCCTGTCACCTGGTTGCTTTGGAGACAATAGTGCGGCAATCGTCCAACGAAAGGGTTGCCGGATCGGTACCCTTGGGTATTTTGTAGTTCTTGCCGTTGAAAGCGATATAAGGACCGTAGCGACCGTTGAGAACCTGCATGGAAGGCTCCTCGGTAAAATCCCTGATAACCTTCTTGCCGCCGCCTGCAGCCTCCTTCGCCTTCAGCAGCTCGGCAACACGTTCGATGGTAATACTATACGGATCGTCCGACTTTTCCAGGGAGGTGAACTTGCCGTCGTAACGCACATAAGGCCCGAACTTGCCTATGCCTATAACCGCCTCCTTCCCATCGATCACCCCCGCAACACGCGGCAGCGAAAACAACTCCAGGGCCTCCTCCAGGGTTATTGAAGCTATCAACTGACCCTTGCGCATACTCGCGTAGCGCGGTTTCTCGCCCTCGGGAGCCTCGATCTGCACCATCGGTCCGTAACGGCCTATGCGGGCGCTCACATCGCGGCCCGTCACGGGATCGGTGCCCAAAACCCTGACCTGTCCACCCTTTTGTACCGGAGTGGCCTCCAGAGCCTGCTCAACAGTGGTATGGAACGGAAAATAGAACGAGCGGATCATATCCTGCCATTTCTTACCCCCCTCGGCTATCTCGTCAAACTCCTTTTCGACATTGGCCGTGAAGTTATAATCTATAATTCCGCTGAACTGCCCCTCAAGATAATCGTTGACAAGCATTCCTATGTCGGTCGGCGAAAGGCGGTTCTTCTCGCGCCCTACATTTTCAGACGACACCTTCTCGCCGATCCTGCCGTCCACGAGACGCAATTGTACATATTCGCGCTTAACACCTTCTTTATTTTGCTTGACAACATAACCGCGTGTAATGATGGTCGATATCGTAGGCGCGTAGGTCGACGGGCGGCCGATACCCAACTCCTCCAGCCTTTTAACGAGAGAAGCCTCGGAGTAACGCGACGGAGGCTGCGTGGAACGTTCCGTGGCCGTGATCTCACAGTTGACCAGCTTCCCGCCCTCGGACATGGCGGGCAGCATGCCCTCCTCGCCCTGCTCCCCGTCGTCGTCGGTCGATTCGGAATAAAGTTTCAGAAAACCGTCGAAGCGGATCACTTCGCCAGTGGCTGTAAACTGCTCCGCCGAGGTGCTTATGCCTATCGTGGCCACCGTCTTTTCTATCTGGGCCGAGGCCATCTGCGAGGCAACCGTACGTTTCCAGATCAAATCGTAGAGGCGCTTCTCCTGCGGCGTGCCGTCGATTGAAACTGCGGCGATGTCCGTAGGACGTATGGCTTCGTGGGCCTCCTGAGCCCCCTTGGTCTTGGTTTTGTAAGCACGCGGCTCGGAGTACTTCTCCCCGAACTGCCTGACGATTTCCGCCTTGGCCGCAGCAACGGCGCTGCCTGCAAGGTTAACAGAGTCGGTACGCATATACGTTATATGCCCCGCCTCGTAAAGCCTCTGGGCCAGCGACATGGTCTGAGATACCCCAAGACCCAACTTGCGAGATGCCTCCTGTTGCAGGGTCGAAGTCGTGAACGGAGCCGCCGGGTAACGAGTCGAGGGTTTCTGCTCCAGTTTCAACAGGGTGTATTCCGCCCCGCGGCACCTCTCAAGGAATGCCTGCGCCTGCGCCTTGTCGTCGAACCTGCGGCTGAGAAGAGCCTTGAACAAACTCTTACTATCGTCGCCAGCGGCATGGAACTGCCCCGAAACACTGAAATATGGTTTCGAACCGAATCCGATGATCTCCCGTTCCCGCTCAACTATCAGCCTCACAGCAACGCTCTGCACCCTGCCGGCCGAAAGCGACGGCTTCACCTTTTTCCACAAAACAGGAGACAACTCAAAACCGACCAAACGATCCAGGATCCTGCGCGCCTGTTGCGCATCGACAAGGTTCATGTCGATGGTTCGAGGATGCTCAACAGCCTCCAGGATCGCTTTTTTGGTGATTTCATGGAACACTATCCTGCGCGTCGAGACCACATCGAGACCCAATACCTGAGTCAGGTGCCACGCTATGGCTTCCCCCTCGCGGTCTTCATCGGAAGCCAGCCACACCGCTTTCGCCGACTTTACAGCCTTGGCAAGTTCGGCCACTACTTTTTTCTTGTCTTCGGATATTTCGTAAGATGGCGCAAAATTGGCGTCGATATCTATACCGAGGTCCTTCTTTGCCAGATCCCGGATATGGCCGAAACTCGATTTGACGACAAAGTTGCCGCCCAGGAACTTTTGCAACGTTTTGGCTTTGGCAGGCGACTCGACAATAACTAAATTTTCTTGCATCGCAGTATGTAATTTCGATAAAACGGCGAAGCTCCCCACCCGGAGAGCCCCTGTCGTATTCCTGTGTTTTATCTGACCAGTGTGTATATCAACTCTATCCTGGGAGCTCCCGCAGCACTTCCCGCACCGCCTATGACAACCTCGCCGTATTGCCCGAGGTTTTGGCTGAGATGGGGTACGAGGTGTATCGTGCGTTGTGCCGACGGCTTGTTGTCGATAAGGCGTTGAACATAAACCGTGATATCCATCTCATAGGCGCCGTGGCTCCGGTTGAGGTATCCGCCGTAAGGTATCGTCGACCCGTTGGATATTGCGTCGATATTGTAGTCGGGAATCCATTTCAACGACGAGTAAGTGTAGTCATACATCATTCCCAGCCGTGAAAGGGCAAGGTTGTATGCCGGGACCGTACGGTCATCCACCGGAAAGACAATCTTCGCATTGTTGATCACAATGTTACTGTAGGTAGTCCCGTCCTGTGTTTTGAGAGCCATGACTTGGTCTATAAACTGCTGCCTGATACGGAGGTAGGTGTATACACCGCAATATCCCTGGACATAAACGGGATTCACCGTAGCGGAACCACGGACCGTGTCGTTGATGCCGTGTATAGGCGTGCCGGTATAGTCGTGCACGATCTTGTTGATCGACGTATTGTAGTAATTGCCCTTGGAGCCGTCGTAAGACGAAACATAGGTGTCGGCAAAAATGTAAATCTTGGTAAGAGTGTCCTTCACCTTCAGGGTCTCCTTGTCATAGTTGTGGATACAGGCCACCATGCGGGTGTTCGACGACAAAAGGTTGACGTTGTATACCACGCCGTTTTTGGTAGACGCCGGATCGGGAGCAATGTAGAATCCCTTGAACATGTCGACAAACAACGTGTCGTTGGCGTAAACATCCGTGCCGGCATCCACCAGCTTCTGCATATAGGTTTCGCCCCTGGCTGTGGTCTTGAGCTTGAATCCGTAGTTGGCGCCCTTACCCTTCCACTCGAACCAGAACAGCGGCTCGCTCATATCCGACACCGTTTCGGCCGGATAGGTCTGGAAATATACCGAGTCGTTCTTTATCTTGTCCGTAACTTCGTAGATATTGAACCGCTGCCCCGCATCGTATTTCGAGGCATCGTCCTTGTCCGACACATAGTTGACATTGAGGTACAGCATCAACGAGTCCATGACCGGCCTGTAGCCGAACCCGCCATCCTCGATCTCCTCGTCGGTGAACGGATAACCCGTGTATTGCAGGATCGCGCTACACTGAAGAGCCCCGAATGTGGGCGACATGCGGTTGCCCAGAAGCGCAACACCCAGGTAGTTGGTGGGGATCGAATCGGTCATAGCCACATAAGTCCCGGCAACATCGGAAAACGATGCGATTTTCAACTCTATCTTCTGGTTGTCCGGTATCAAATCCAACCCCAGGCTATCGTCGACCGTAGTACAGCCTACAGATAACCCTAACACCGCGGCTACAGCCAATGACCCATATTTCATATTACTCCTCTTTCTTGCGCAAATCGTCATAAAACTTATGATATAAGTCCAAATAACCGTCGCCGGATTTATCCTGGTACTCCAAAACAGGCTTGCCGCTGCTACGCACATACTCCTCCAGGCCCGGGGAGGGCGATGGGGTTTCTATAACGATAGCGTCGGCATTATCTATAACGAGTTTCATTACATTTTCGTATGTGGGCTCGTCGATTATCTCCAACTTTTCCTTATCGTTGATCTCTCCGGCGATCTTTTTCTTGAAACCGGCGTTGAGCGACCCCTCGAAAGCGTCGTCGTAAAGCGATACCACAATTTTGGCGTCGCGGAACAACGGGTCGTCGGCAAAGCGGTTGCGCAGGTAGATAGGTACGATAGCCGAAAACCACCCGTGGCAATGCACCACATCGGGCTCCCAGCGCAACTTTTTGACCGTCTCCAGAACGCCGCGCGCAAAAAATAACGAACGCTCGTCGTTATCCGCAAACCACGCGCAATCCGCATCGCGCAGCATGGCCTTACGCGAAAAATAATCTTCGTTGTCGATGAAATAGATCTGGACACGCGCCGAAGGAATCGAAGCAACCTTGAGTATCAACGGGTGGTCGTGGTTGTTGATAATCAGGTTCATCCCCGACAGCCTTATCACCTCGTGCAACTGGTTGCGCCGCTCGTTGATAGACCCGTACTTGGGCATAAACGTCCGTATCTCGTTGCCCCGCTCCTGCATGGCACCCAAAAGGGTGCGACACAGCGAAGACAATCCACTGTCGGGTACGTAAGGCGCAATCTCCTGACAGACATACAAAATCTTGCTGCTACTCATAACTGACGTTTAGTCCCGGTAATGGGAATTATCCGCAAAGGTACAAAAAATTAGACCGATAACAAAACCTGTCGCTACGGCGGGATTACAGTATAAGCATGGCGTCGCCATAGGTCCCGAAGCGGTAACCTTCCTCTATGGCTGTCTGGTATGCTTTCATTATAATGTCGTAGCCCCCGAAAGCGGCCACCATCATCAACTGGGGCGATTGCGGAAGATGGAAATTGGTTATCATCGCGTCGGCAACGCTGAACTCATAGGGATGGAAAATAAATTTATTGGTCCACCCGTCGAAAGGCTTGACCATGCCGTTGGTCGAAACCGAACTCTCGATGGCACGCATAACCGTGGTGCCTACCGCGCAGATTTTCCTCGACGCGCACTTCGCCGCATTTATTGCCTCGCTCGTCGGCTCGTCGATGATAAACTGCTCAGAGTCCATCTTGTGCTTTGTCAGATCCTCCACATCCACCGTGCGGAAATTACCCAACCCGACGTGCAGGGTGATCTCCGCCTGCTGTATCCCCTTTATTTCCATGCGCTTGAGCAGGTGCCTGCTGAAATGCAATCCGGCCGTGGGAGCGGCGACGGCACCTTCGTGCCTGGCGAAAATAGTCTGGTAGCGCTCCGAGTCGATGTCTTCCACCTTTTCCCTGATCCAGCGCGGCAAAGGCATCTCGCCCAGGCGGTAGAGCGCCGCCTTGAACTCCTCGTAACTGCCGTCGAAGAGAAAACGCAACGTGCGGCCGCGCGAAGTGGTGTTGTCGATAACTTCGGCCACAAGCATGTCGTCCTCCCCCAGGTAGAGCTTGTTGCCGATCCTGATTTTACGCGCAGGATCGACCAGAACGTCCCATAGACGTAACTCGCGGTTCAACTCCCTCAAAAGGAATATCTCGATCTCGGCCCCGGTCTTCTCCTTGTTCCCGTAAAGACGGGCGGGAAAGACTTTGGTATTATTGAAGATGAATACGTCGTTCTCGTTGAAAAAGTCGATGACCTTATTGAAGACGTGATGGCCGATCTCTCCCGTTTTACGGTTTATGACCATCAGCCGTGAGTCGTCGCGATTTTCGGTAGGATATTTCGCCAGCAGTTCGGGCGAGAAATTGTAGTTGTAATGAGATAGTTTCATTGTCCGGGGATGGATGGAAAACAAAATATTTCAAGCCGGCAAATATACGGCTGAATATATAATACGTGATTTTTTGAAAAATGTTTCACCGGAAATGAAAAAAATAAAATGGTTAAATAAATATTCGATATTACTTATCTCCTGCATGAGCCCCAAAGGGCATCGACCCGGGCTGTCGGGATATTAAGAGCGATAAAGAAGAGCGTCAGCACTTCCTAAAGAATTTTGGTGCCGCTTTTTATAAAAAGTGGTAGTCGAAGTGTGTGGTATTATGATCCGCTGCGCACCCAGCCTTGTGCCGTGAGGGGCGATTCCGCTCCGTCGGGAGTAACAAGCACGGCGCCGCGTGCAGCCTCGGTGATGTGCCCTATTATTTCGATGCCTCCCATCGCCACCACTCTGTCGCGCATCGACAGCGGCACGGTGAACAGCAGTTCATGGTCGTCGCCACCATTGAGAGCCGCCACCACCGGGTCGGCCTGCAACTCCCCGGCCATGCGGTGGGTGTCGCGGGCGATGGGCAGGCGTTCGAGGTATATGCGCACGCCGCAACCCGAACGGCGGCATATATGCAGCATGTCGGAGGCCAGGCCGTCGGAAAGGTCGATCATAGACGTGGGGACGATTCCCGCTTCATCCAGCCAGCGCACCACGTCGACGCGCAACGCCGGCCGCAATTGGCGTTGCAGCAGGTATTCGTATCCTGCAAAACGGGGTTTGGGCGACGGGTGTCCCGCAAGGGCGCGCTTTTCGCGTTCGAGCAGGTGCAGACCCATGTAGGCCGCCCCGAGGTCGCCCGTGATGCAGACCAGGTCGTTGGCCTGTGCTCCGCCACGGTAAGCTATCTTCTCGCGCGGGGCTTCCCCTGCGGCCGTTATGCCGATGGTGAACCCGTTGACCGACGACGAGGTGTCGCCTCCGGCCAGGTCTATGCCGTATTCGTCGCAGGCGGCTTTGACCCCGTCGTAGAATTCGTCGAGGTGTTCGACACACAACTTTGCCGACACGCCCAGCGAGAGCATTATCTGGCGGGGGACCGCGTTCATGGCGCATATGTCGCTGCATCCCACCACCACGGCTTTGTAGCCAAGATGTTTCAGGGGGAAATATGTAAGGTCGAAGTCGACGCCCTCCGACATCATGTCGGTCGAGAGAACAACCACGGGGCCGTCCACGCCACATGGTGCTATCACCGCCGCGTCGTCACCCGGCCCGGTTGCGGTGGAAGCGTTCCGCGCCGTGAAGCGCGAGGTAAGTTTTTCGATCAGGCCGAATTCGCCCAGTTCCGATATCTCGGTGCGCGTTTTGCCACTCATGGTTTTATGGTCTTTTGTACAGGGCAAAGGTATATTTTTATTTGCTATCGAAAGAAAAAAACATACCTTTGCAAATCGTAAGAGTCTGTCTAAATCCCCTATGTAAAGTATTGTAAGTTCTTCCGGGCCGATTTTTGTGTGAAAATTTCGTTACATAGAGCACCGCTATGCGCCTCAATTTTCACACAAAAATCATCGCCGGAACATCCTTAAATCTTTTTACATAGGGAAATCGGACAGACTCTAAAAATTTGTAACGTAATGTTGAATATTGTACTGTTCGGGCCTCCGGGAGCGGGGAAAGGGACGCAGGCGGCGCAGCTTGCGGCGAAGTATGGCCTGAATCATATCTCCACAGGGGAGGTCATACGTGAGGAGATGCGCTCGGGTTCGGAGTTGGGCGAGAGTATGCGCCACTATATCGACAGGGGAGAACTGGCCCCCGATGATCTGGTTATAAATATCGTGGCCGACTATGTCGAACACCATCGCAGGTCGGCGGGAAATATTTACGACGGTTTTCCGCGCACCAGGGTGCAGGCCGAGGCTTTCGACAAGATAATGGGCCGTCACGGTATAAGCGTCGACGTGATGTTGTCGCTGGAGGTCCCCGACGGGGAGTTGGTGGAGAGATTGCTGTTGCGCGGGAAGTCGAGTGGCCGGGCCGACGATGCCAGCAGGGAGGTTATATGCAACCGCATAGCCATCTATAAACGGCAGACGGCCATCGTCGCCGACTTCTACCGGTCGCAAGGTAAGTTTGTGGCTATTGACGGATTAGGGACTCCCGATGAGATATTCGGGCGGCTATGCGATGCCATCGACGGGGTGCAGCATTCGCGTTAGTGCCGGCACAGCCAACATATCCGGCTACCACATCTCTTCCACGACCGGCGAAGAGCGCATGAGGGTATTTGCGAGTAATACGGTATTATAGCGTCCGGCCCAATCCTCTCCCAACCTTACCACAATATATTTACGCTCAGGGTCGACGTACAGCGTCTGGCTCATGATACCCAATGCGTAATATTGGGGATCGTAATATGTTACCTGCCAGCGTATTGCCGGGTTGCCTTCGTCGTCCACCTTCCATAGTTTGTAGTACCGCTCTCCCGATTCACGGGCGAACTTCGACGCACTGACCATATTGCTGAAACTCACCCCCGTCGAATCCTTATAATGCACCCGGCTGTTGCTGTACCAGCCATATTGGTAGCCGTCGTACTTGCCGCCCATATGGTTTGCCTCTATGCATGGCGTGGTGCTTCTCTCGACCCATTGACGCGACACGATCTGCGTTCCGTTCCAATTACCACCGTTCAGGTATAGCCGCCCTATCTTCGCCAGATCGATTGCGGTGGCATTCAAACCCCCGTACGCCTTGGCCGAGCGGTGCGTCCTGTCGTCGAGATTCACCGAAGCCCCATACTCCATCCCCAGCGGCTTCCACACCTTCTCTTCGAGGTATTCGGCGTATGGTCTGCCTGTGGCCCTTTCGAGCACTATACCAAGAATGGCTGTGGTGGCGCTGTTATAGTCGTTCTCCTCGCCGGGCTCCCGAATGAATTTCAGTTTCTCGATAAATTTCAACTGATCCCGGCCATAAAACAACTTGGCCATACCGCTGAACGGATCGGTATACGACTCATTGAATTTCAACCCCGCCTCCATGTTCAACAGATGCTCTATCGTGAGTCTTTGGAAATGCGGATCGCGGCTCTTCAACTCGGGGATGTAGTCGGTCACGGGGTCATGCACGCTCTTTATGTAGCCCTCGTCGACCGCAATGCCTGTCAGCAACGACGTGACGGACTTGGTTACCGAAAAGAAGGTGGAAATCTTAGACCTGTCATATCCGCGATAATATCTCTCGAAGAGGATCGTGTCGTTGCGGATGATCAGAAAAGCCGTGGTGCGCGATTTCGACAAATATTCATCGACCGTAATCGTATCTTTTTTGTCTATTATCACATTGCCCGCACCTATTTTCGCGCTTACGGAATCGGGACGGGTATAAAAGTGGAATTTATTATCGCCCGTTTCGATCCCCGCCCGGGGAAACGCACCATATTCGTCGATGCCGGGCGTCCAATAGACGATGCTCCGATAGACGGTACACGAAGTCGCCGTGCAGAGTAAAAGCAACAGAGGTAACCAGAATTTTTTCATAACCTGCTATATGGGTATAATCTACAAATATAGTGAAAGGTGAGCGCAGCGCGTCGAACTTGTTCGAAAGCTCTGCCGAACCGCCTCCTATATTATACAAATATACCAAATTGTCCCCACAGGCGAACCGGTTGCAGGTGAAAATAAGCCGGGGAATAGAAAATATATTTAAATTACGTAACTTTACCGTCGGTTTTTTATTTTCCGTCCAATAACTTTATAGATAATGAAGAACGAACCTACAATTATCGACAATGCGGGGCATCAGCCCGATTCGTTGCCAGCGAACGCCTACACCGAGCTGGGGCCGGGCGAGGAGTACCGCCCGTTGCAGGCGCCAGCGTCGAAACCTCGCGAGGTGACGGTCTACTCCGTCACTTTCGGGATAGTGATGGCCGTTATATTTTCTGCCGCGGCGGCCTATCTCGGCCTGAGGGTCGGACAGGTATTCGAAGCCGCGATACCCATAGCCATCATCGCTGTGGGAATGGGCAACGTCCTGGGCAAGCGGAATATGTTGGGTCAGAATGTGATCATCCAATCCATAGGGGCAAGTTCGGGAGTCATTGTGGCCGGGGCGATATTCACGTTGCCGGCGCTGTATATCCTGGGCCTCGACGCCAAGTTTTACCAGATCTTCCTTTCGTCGCTGCTGGGCGGATTGCTGGGAGTGCTGTTGCTGATCCCGTTCAGGCGCTATTTCGTGAAGGATATGCACGGAAAGTTGCCGTTCCCCGAAGCCACCGCTACGACCGAGGTGCTCGTATCGGGCGAGAAACAGGGCAACCAGGCGAAGCTGCTGGCCGTGAGTGGTCTGATAGGGGGGCTCTATGACTTTATAATCAGCACTTTCGGGTGGTGGAGCGAGGAGATATCGACGCGCATCACCGCCTGGGGCGAGACTTTGGCCGATAAGTCGAAAATAGTCTTTAAGATCAATACCGGCAGTGCGGTACTGGGGCTGGGGTATATCGTGGGATTGAAGTATTCGGCGATTATATGCGCCGGGTCGTTCACCGTATGGTTTGTCCTGATTCCGTTCCTGAGCCACTTTGCCGACGGCCAGACGATAGCCGTCGGGCAGGGGGTGACCAAACTTCTGGGTGAGATGTCGCCCGAGGAGATATTCCGCAACTACGCCCGCCACATAGGTATCGGAGGCATCGCGATGGCGGGGCTGATAGGGATAGTCCGCTCGTCGGGAATAATAAAGCAGGCGCTGGGGCTCGCCGTGGGCGAACTGGGTAATAAAAAGGCTTCGGCGCAGCAGACGGTGCGCACCGACCGCGACCTTCAAATGAAGTGGATACTTACGGGGCTGATCGCCACGTTGTTGACGGTGCTGGTGTTTTTCCAGTTCGGAGTGCTGCACAACTGGCTCCATACTGCAATCGCGCTGGCGATAGTATTGGTAATTTCGTTCCTGTTCACTACGGTGGCGGCCAACGCCATAGCGATAGTTGGCACCAATCCCGTGTCGGGCATGACGCTGATGACATTGATCCTCAGTTCGCTCGTGCTGGTCAGCGCAGGATTGAGCGGTACGGCGGGCATGACGGCCGCTATGATCATAGGCGGAGTGGTGTGCACGGCATTGTCGATGGCCGGCGGGTTTATTACCGACCTCAAGATCGGCTATTGGCTCGGCACTACGCCCCAAAAGCAGCAGGCGTGGAAATTCCTCGGTACGGCGGTTTCGGCGGCCACGGTGGCCGGAGTGATGATGATCCTCAACAAGACTTACGGTTTCGTCGGTGAAGGGGCGCTTGTCGCTCCGCAGGCTAACGCTATGGCGGCGGTGATAAAACCGTTGATGGAGGGCGGCGCCACCCCGTGGATGCTGTATGTCGCCGGGGCGGCCCTGGCGCTTATATTGACCATGATCGGCGTTCCGGCGCTGGCGTTCGCACTGGGGATGTTCATCCCGCTGGAGTTGAACACCCCGCTGCTTGTAGGCGGGATAATAAGCTGGTGGGTCTCGACGCGCAGCAAGGACGAGGAGAAGAACCGCGCACGCCGCGAACGGGGCACGCTTATAGCGTCGGGATTCATCGCCGGAGGTGCACTGATGGGGGTTATGAGCGCCATGCTGAAATATTTCGGCGCCGACTGGTTTGCGTCGCAATGGAATGCTACGGGCGGTGCCGAGTGGCTGGCCGTGGGTATGTACGGGGCTATAATAGCATACTTCGTGTGGGATGCCAAGAGAGCGGGTGCTGATCAGTCGTAATTAATGGAGCGTCTGCCTGACCGCATGCCACCCTTGTTCCCTATAATGCAACCGGTAATCATCTCACCGTGGGTGAGAAAAAAGATGAAGGGAACCTTTATCTGCAAGGTAATGTTATTACCAGTAACCATGGTTATTCCCGGCAAATCTCCGAGTGACGATAAAATGCCTGACAGACTTGCGGCGCGTTCCCAAATAGAAGGGTAGAGGGCCGTTTGCCCTTACTTTAAACCGAATAAAATCATGGATATAAAAGACCGTTTTCTGGAATATGTCGCTTACGACACGCAGAGCGACCCCCGTAGCGAGACCTATCCCTCGACTGCAAAACAACTGGTGCTTTTGGGCAGGCTGCATGAGCAACTCCTGGAAATGGGGCTCGCCGATGCCGATATCGACCCGCACGGTTATGTAACGGCCACGCTGCCTGCCACGCTGGGGTACGAATCTTCGCCCGTCATAGGGCTGATAGCCCATGTCGACACGAGCCCCGACATGAGCGGCAGGGACGTGAAGCCGCAGCTCGTGGAGGATTACGATGGCGGAGACATCGCGTTGAACGATTCACTGTCGCTTCGTGTGGAGGAGTTTCCCGAGTTGGCCTTCTTCAAAGGCCATACTCTGATCACCACCGACGGCACGACGCTGCTGGGGGCGGACGACAAAGCAGGTGTGGCGGCGATAATGACCACTGTGGAGTACCTGCTGGCGAATCCCGAAGCGGTGCACGGCCCGGTGAGGGTGGGATTCACTCCCGACGAGGAGATCGGGCGCGGCGTCGACTATTTCGATGTGGAACGCTTCGGGGCCCGGTATGCATACACGGTAGACGGCGGCATGGAAGGGGAGCTGGAGTATGAGAACTTCAACGCCGCGGGTGCCGGAATAAAAATACAGGGCCGCAATATCCATCCCGGGTACGCCAAGGACAAGATGATAAACGCGCTTCTGGTGGCGATGGAGTTCGGAGCCTTGTTGCCGGCGGCGCAACGTCCCGAACACACCGGGGGGTATGAAGGATTCTTCCATCTCACTTCGGTGGAAGGCGGTGTCGAAAGCGCCACGATGGAGTATATAATCCGCGACCATTCGCGCGAAAAGTTCGAGGCGCGCAAGGATACGATGCGCCGTGCGGCGGAGTATATAAACGGCAGGTACGGGGAAGGCACGTTGACGCTTACGCTCACCGACCAGTATTACAACATGCGCGAGATGGTGGAGCCCCATCCGGAGGTTATCGAAAAGGCGCTGGAAGCCATGCGCGTGGCCGGGGTGACGCCCATCGTGCGCCCGATACGCGGAGGTACCGACGGATCGCGACTCTCGTACATGGGCCTTCCATGCCCCAATATATTTACGGGGGGTATGAACTTCCACGGTAAGTTCGAATATGTGTCGCTCACCACGATGCGCCGATGCGTGGCCACGCTCGTGAACCTTGCCGGACTTTGGGCGCAAAGGCAGTAATATGTTGTATCAAAGCATATCCGATATGAAAAAATGTCTGTTGGTGGTTACGGCGGTTTTGGGGGCGATGCTCCTCAAAGCGCAGTCAGGCGAGTTGTACACAACCCCGCCGGTAGACGGAGCTTGTTACATGGCCCGCCTGGAGTATGTCAACGATGAGCCGGAGCGTAAAGCCAAGGTATATATTACGAAACGTACGCAGGCCGATATCCGTACATATGGCGGCGAGGATTACCTGATCGACGTCGTGGGGCAAAATACCGCCTATCCCCGCGACCTTTGGGGAGTGCTTGCCGGTGACAGCCTCTATATCAATACCGAGCCCGTGTCGGGCAGTCGCGGTTATGCCCGTGCCGAATCGGCGGGAAAATACATACTCATGTTCATAGCCATTCCGACAAACAAGGCTTACCGGCTGAGGCTCGAAGTGAGCGACCAGGTCAATGCCATGCTCAAAGCGCAACTCGACAGGGTAATGAAAGGCGAGGCCGGAACGGGAGGCGTCATGGGCAGCGGGGAACTGGCCGAGATGCGGCTCGCGGTGTTCTGCGACCGCGACAGCGGAATGTTCCGCTGCCTGTCGCAGAAGCATGTCGACGCCCTGCTGGCTGCCAATCCCGCCACGGCGAAAAAATATGCGAAGCCTAAATTCGCATCCATGGACCGCGGCGCCGTTGTGGCGCTGTTCGACAGCCTTAACAGGGAACACGGGGCCGCGAAATGACAGTGCCGTTTTATTTTTGCTTTGCCATACACGTGAAAAATCATCCCGCGGCTTATATTCATTTGACAAACAGTCAGACGGACTCTCGATTGACATGAATAACATATACGATTACCAGGCGTCACCGGTGCCGCCGGACGAGTGGTTCGACACGCTGGTCGAAGAGGGTGGCTTGCCGGAAAACGGGTTCAGGCTGGAGCGGATATTTTCATTTGGCCATCCGACGCCACGGGACGTGTGGTACGACCAGCCGTGGCACGAATGGGTGATGGTGATTCGCGGAGAGGCGACTTTGGAATATGGCGACGGACATTGCGAAACGATGGGTGAGGGAGATTACACTCTCATCCCGCCCGGATGCCGCCACCGCGTAGACCGGGTCTCGGACGACTGCGTGTGGCTTGCCTTACACTACGCCTCGCAGGACCGGACGCATCGCGTCTTTTGACCGGACTTTGCTATACGTTCATTATATAACCCGTTGCGTTTTTAAACGGATTCTTAGACTCATGAATGATAAGAACTTGTTTGAATTTTCTCATTCTCGTTCTTTTCGATCCTTTTCCGCGCTCTTTTTCGCTGAAATTCGTTAAATAGAACCACTATTCGCCTTATTTCAACCCAAAAATCATCGGAAAATCTTTCGAAAACACCTTCGATGAGAAAATTCAAACAAGCTCTAAAAATGCCGTTCGTCGGCATGTTCGGCCTTGACCTGTGGCCAAGGCCGGCAGTCTGCCGCCGCCCCATGCGGCGGGCTGCAACCCGCAGAGCTCGTTTTGGCCTTCCGCCGGCGGCAGACCAAAAGCGCAAGTGGTTAAATAACAATGATACTGTAGTCGTTATCTGAGAAACTGTTTAATTTTCCATAGGAAATTTAAACAGCTTCTAAATGCACAACCGGGTTACATGATAAATTAGGATGCACTCCGGCAGAGATACCGAACAAGTTCGACGCTCCGCACCCGCCTTTTACTATTTCCAGACGGGATTCGTGAATCGGGACTGTCCGGCAGAGGGTCTGCCGTTGATCAATAAAGCGCTATTTTATCCCGAAACGGTAATTTGCCGACAACAGGGCCGATGTGCGGCCTCCGAGGAGATTGGCTTCGGTACGGAACTGCCAGCGACGGCTGAGTTGGTATTGGGCCCCTACGACCATGCACCAGTTGTGCGAAGGCCGTTTTTCGAGCGAATAACCGATCACGTCGCCCTTGTGTTTGTCGGTAAAATTCTCCACCGTACGGTCTATCAGCGCTTTCTGTGGCTGGGTGAGGGCCATGTACCAATCACTGGTCTTGTAGGCCTCTCCGAATTCAGGCGCTACATCGGACAGGGACAACGTCCCGCTGGTCGTGTTATTGAGGAAAGCGCGCGACGCGCCGAGCCATAGCGCGATGTTACGCTCCGGCTTTTTGAAATGGACCACATAACCGGCACGCAGACTGAAGTTCATCGCGTAGTTGTTATTTTTCAATTCGTCGAAATGGGTCCACACGGTATTGAAGTCGGCTGATAAGAAATAGTTCCGGATACCGCCGGTGAGCATGGCCCCCGTACCGTAGACATATCCGTTGAACTTGGCTTGTGTGGATATGTCGACCGCTTTGCCGGCTATCGAGGCTATGTTGACGTCGGTCGTGAGCCACGCACCCCCTACAATACCGTAAAGATCCAAAAACGGCAATACCCACAGGTCGACCCTGGCGTTGACGTTATATACATTGGCCGTGACATCGCCGAAACGCACCAACTCGTCGAGCGATATGTCGGGGACGACGCTATTGCCCGAAGCGTCGTTTATATATACCGAAAGGTCGGAGATCGTCACATCCTGCCTGCCGAGGAAACTGTTGACCATCACCCCCAACGGGTAGGGAAGCATAAAGCCTTTCGCCGCCGCCTTTTTGCCCAGCAACGGGAAAACATAGGGATATTCGCGGCTGGTTATGCTGTCCAACAGCGCCCCGCCTTGTTGTGCTTCGGTGATTTTGATGGCGGACCCCGCCTGCGGCAATGCAGCTAACGGAAGCATCGTTACGAAGGCGATAAAAAGCATCTTGATTTTACACATGGTCGATCAGGTTAGCGTTAGAAACTGTTTAATTTTCCTGTGGAAAAAGATTTAAGTATATTCCGGTGATGATTTTTGCGTGAAAATAGAGGCGCATAGCGGTGTTCTATGTAACGAAATTTTTATGCGAAAAGCGGCCCGGAATAACTTATAATACTTTCCATAGGAAATTTAAACAGTTTCTTAGAGTTTGTCCGGTAATTTTTCATACAAAAAGCGGCCCGGAAGAACTTACAATACTTTCCGCAAAAATTTTTTAAACTGTTTCTTAGAAGCTGTTTGGATTTGTTAACGAGATTATTTTATATTGTTTTGCCGATGATTTCCCGCGGTGGGATGAGGCGAATAGCGGCCCCTGTTTAACGAATTACACCGCGGAAAAGCGCGGAAAAGAGGCTAAAAGAACGAGATTAATAAATTCAAAACAGCTTCTTAGGCAGCCCCTAAGCCACGATTCCGTACGATTTCCGTGAAAAAGACATCCGGGCATTCCATCTTTCTTCATTGGACAGGTTTCATTTTATAGCCCTAAATCAAAAAGCGTGCAAAACTTTAGGGCGTGTTAGCATAAAGCCGTATGTTTGGGTTCTGTGAGGCGGTTTTGTGTTATACAAGTGAAATTCTTGAGGCAATGTGGTTCCTTGGGGATAAAAATTTCATGCGGTAGAACCCAAAACCGACAGGAAAACGAACGTGCGGGTTTACGCTAACACGCCCTAATGACAACGGCGCACATTTGAAAACAGAGCCCTGGCGTATTATGCCAAGGCTCTGTGGGAAAGCGCCACCAGGAGCGCCGCAAGGGTGTTGCAGGACCGTTATATAGCCTTGCTTACGGTGATAAATCCCGTTTTGAATACCTGCCCGCCGAACGAAACGGAAGGGCGTATCTTAAGCGACACCTTCGATGAACTTTCGCCTATATGCATCAGCCCGTTGGCAAACTTAAGCATGTCTTCCTTCGACTCTTTCCTGAAAAGTTGCGCCAGGTCGACCTCCACCGTAAGCGGCACCACCGACCTGCCTCCGTTTGGAGCCACGTAGACCTGTTGCTGGGTCGAACCGCTCACCATGCTCGTGTTTTCGAGAAACAGAGCCCAGTCCAACCCGGCCACCTGCGCGGCAGTGCCGTTAGGGTTGGTTACGCCTACGTTCACCGTAGCCGACAAAGGCAGACTGCCCGACAGGAGGCTCGTAGCCACACGGGCGGCGGTCATCATGTCGAGTTTGGTGAGGTCGCCGGTGGAGGAGACGCCCACGCCGGCCAGCCTGGGGTTGGCAATGCCCTGGATGTTGTAGTTGCACGTCAACAGCGAAGCCATCTGGGTCATAGTTGTACACGAGGTGGTTAGGATAACGGTCAGGATTGCCGTACGCAGAAATAGTTTTTTCATAGTTATGTTTGGTTTTAGAAACTGTTTTGAATTTATTAATCTCGTTCTTTTATTCTCTTTTCCGCGCTTTCCCGCGGTGTGATTTGTTAAACAGGGGCCGCTATTCGCCTCATCCCACCGCGAGAAATCATCGGCAAAACAATATAAAATAATCTCGTTAACAAATCCAAACAGCTTCTTACAAATTGTCGTTTACTCCAAATGGAGTCTTCAAATATCTCATCACCGGCATGGCCGGGCGCATGTCAGACGGCGAGTGTTATTCCCGGCCTCCGTAAAATATTCTCATTTCGCAATGGGTGCAATCGAACTCAAGCCTGAACACACGCCCGTCGCGGCGCAGGTTCAGAGGCCCCTTAAGGCGCGGTTTTTCGAGCAGGCATTCGCCCATCTCACGCCGCAGGCAGTAGGGAGTGGTCATAATGCAACAACCCTCTTTAACCCCGTCGAGGTCGGGACTGCCCAAAGTCCGCACTACGCCGTGACGGCTATAAAATGCTCCGGCCAACGAGTTGGTGACGTTACGCAACGGCCCATCCTCCCCGGCGGGGTATGCCGCCCGGTCGTCGCGTGCGACGCTGGCCGGCCGCGGACGGCCAGCGGAACGGGCGGCCGACAACCCTGCAAGCGCCTCGCGGCGCAGGCCGTTGAGCGCCGACACCGGCACGAACGGCACTCCGCCATGTGATTCTATCGTTACGTCTTTGATTCTGAATGTGGTATCGCCGCTGCGCGACACCTGCGTCTCTATTGCCCTTAAAGCCGCCGGCCGGTCGCGGGCCGTGTCGAAACCGCCTTCCAGAGCCGCCGAAGCCCGGAACCCGTAATCATCTCCGACCTCCAGCATGACACGGTCGGCCCAAAGCGAAACCCTGGCCACGGCATCTACCGTGCGGCGCGAACGGCCTTCCCGAACGAGTTTTGTAAACACATGGTCGTGGTTGCGGAATATCTCTGTCCCGGGCAAAATCCCGTCAATACGTGCCGGCTGGACCGTATTGCCATCCACACCGTTGACGTTCGTCCCCGAAAGCCTGTCGCCGGCAAAAAAGCATATCCCGTCGCCCGCCGCAAGCCCGTGCCCGGGTTGCAGGACAAAACTGTCTGCCGCGCATTTTATTGCTTTTCCCACGCGCTGTCCCATTGCCTTGGGAGTCTCCGTGGCGGCCATCCCGGAGCGTTTTCCCGTAAAATAATAATCCGTGGCGCCCCGTGAGAAACTCTTCGACGGGTCGGGTTCGAATCCGGGATCCGATATCCCGTGCGACGAACGCTCCACGCCCTTGCGCAAGGCTATCTCCTCGTCGATCAGGCGCCGGTACCACGCCACCACATTACGTACATAAACCGTGTCCTTGAGCCGTCCCTCGATCTTGAACGAACCCACGCCCGCGTCGATCAGCTTCCCCAGGTGTTCCGAGAGATTCAGGTCGCGAACCGACAGCAGATGCTTCCCCGTGCTGACTACGCGCCCGCCCTCATCCAGTAGATCGTAAGGCAGGCGGCACGGCTGGGCACAATCGCCGCGGTTGCCGCTGCGGGGGCCGAGACTGCGGCTCATGTAACACCGGCCGCTGTAACCGACGCATATGGCTCCGTGGACAAAGCACTCCAACTCCACTCCCTGAGCCTCTGCTGCGATACGTAAAATATCGTCGCGGGTAAGCCCGCGCTCCAGTATCACGCGCGAAAACCCGCTGTCGCCCAGAAAGCGCACCAACTCCGGCGTCGAAGCGCAGGCCTGTGTCGACGCGTGGAATTCCACCCCTTCCAACCCCATTTCGAGATAAGCCATATCCTGCACGATCAGCGCATCGGCCCCGGCTGCGACCACTTCCCGTGCGAGACGTTCGGCCGCCGCCAGTTCATCTTCATAGACAAGCGTGTTGAGCGCGACGTAAACCCTCGCATGCCACGCGTGGGCGTATTCCGCCAGGCGGGCTATATCTCCGGTCGCATTGCCCGCCTGTACCCTTGCCCCGAACCGCGAAGCACCGATGTAAACGGCATCGGCACCGCAATCTATCGCCGCACGCCCCGCATCGAGGTTGCGGGCGGGGGCAAGCAGTTCTATTTTTTTCAGTTTATTCATCGCATGGTATCGGAAACTGTTTAAATCTCCTATGGGAAGTGTTTTTAAACAGTTTCTTAGAGTACGCCTGCCGGTACGACAATCATAAGCGCATCGCCCTTCGGAGTAACAAAAATACCCCGGTTTTGCAGATTTGCAAAACCGGGGTTGAAATCAGGTTAGGTTTTAGGGTAATAACTTTTAGAAACGGAAGCCGACATATATGCGGCTGCTTGAGGTTTTCAATTTCGAGGTATCGTCCATTTTCTCGAATTCGAAATTGCCATCCTCCTTATACAACTCGTGAGTGTATTCGGAATTGCCCCAACGGTATTCGTAACCCACCGTGAACGCTTTCCACGATACGTTGGCGCCGATCACATAGAACTGGTTGAAGTAGCTGACAATGCCGTTCAACTCAGCGTTTTCATCCTCTTCGAAACCGCCGTTGAGGACAGCCGATGCGCTCGGGGCCCACCTTGCATAAGCCTTGGCGTGCAAACCGCCGCGGCCATTGCCCAAAAGCCTCACGTCTACCGTCGGGCCGACCTGCATCCCCAGTTCGGCCTGGTAGAAATATTTCAATGTGTAAATATCCGACCCGTCGGTAAATGCAGGTTTGCCGTAATCGACATAGTTCACATCGAGGTAAGTCCAGTCGATACCGATCGTAAGGCGGTTGAGGATGGGTTTGTGCAACCAGAAAGTGGTTCCCATATTCAGCGAATAACCGTATTCGCTTTTAAATCCCTCTTCGCCGCTCTCATTCTTAAGTTCCTGGGTTACATAGCCGAAATTAATGTAGGCTTTGCGGGGTTTCCAGCTTTCTTTCCTTACATAAGTGTCGTCGGCATCAGTGCGGGCGTCCCTGTAATTCTGCGCAAACGACTGACCTGCAACGAGTATCGCTGCAATCACCAATGTAAAATAAGTAAATGTCTTTTTCATGCTATTTTCGGTTAGGTTATTGTCAACACATTGTATAACGCAAATGTAAAATAATTATTACAACTTGCAAAAAAAAGATACTTTTGTATATAAAAAACAACCGCTGTTATGAGAGGCCCTAAATTGCTCCTTTGCGTTTTTGCAATACTCATCGCTGCAGTATCCACGGGATGTTCGTCCCGTAGCGAGATAGTGCCGAAAGCCGAATTCGCCCCGTACATAACAGCCTACACGGGAGGCATCGTATCGGCGGGATCGACAATCCGCGTGCAGTTGGCGCAGCCCGTTTCAGGAGTCGAACTCAACGCTCCTGTTAAAGATAAACTGTTCAGATTCTCCCCGTCGCTCAAGGGAAAGGCCTATTGGATCGACAATACCACCGTAGAGTTCGTGCCTGAGGAAGGTGCGCTGAAAGAGGGTAAACTCTATAACGCGTCGTTCAATATAGGCCGGGTGATACAGATTGAGAAGGGGCTCGAAACTTTTGAGTTCTCGTTCCGGGTTCAGGAGCGCGATTTCTCGCTGGAAGTCATGCCGGCCTTCGTTTCGCAGGACAAACCGGGGGAGGCGGTCATTGGCGGCACGTTGCTGTTAAGCGAACCGGTCAGGGCCGAAGATGTGGCGGCGTTGCTGTCGATGGACGGTGTGGGAGTCCCGGCGGTGGAGCCGGAGGGTGAGGGCACCCGTTTTACATTTACATTCGGGGCCGTAGGCCGTACCGGGGAACAGCAGACGCTGACGGTGAAAGCCGATGGCCATAAGGTAAAGATAGACAAGATCATTGAACAGCAGGTCGTCATACCGGCCCTTGAACCCTTCGTGGTGCTCGATGCACGGCTGGTGAGCCACCCCGAGTATGGCATACAGGTTACTTTTTCAGATCCGCTGGACCCCCTGCAGGATATGCAGGGGTTGGTGGAACTCGAAGGGGTGGGGGAATTCGTTACACAGACCGAGGATAACCGGGTGACATTGTTCTTCGAGCGTGGTTCTTCGGCAGGGGTAACGCTCAATGTCGACCGCAGCATCCGCAATGCCAAAGGCGGCAGCCTCGGAGAAAGCCATACGTTCAGCTTCGTAACCGAATCGCTGAAACCTGCCGTCGAATTGCCTTTTCCGGGCAGCATTATGCCCGATGCGAAGAACCTGATACTTCCGTTCCGCGCCGTCAATCTGCGTGCGGTCGACGTGCGGGTCATACAGATATATGAGAACAATGTGTTGATGTTCCTGCAGACCAACACTCTCGGCGGGTCGGACGAGTTGAGGCGCTCCGGAAGGCTGGTGTTCCGCAAAACGCTGAGGCTCGACGGGGACATTTCGCGTAAACCTGACACCTGGCAGGAGTTCCGCCTCGACCTGTCGGAGTTGGTAAACCGCCAGAAGGGAGCCATATATAACATACAGTTCTCGTTCAAACGCGACTACTCCACCTACCCTTGCGGCGACGCGGCGATAGCGCAGGCCGGTGAAGGGCTCGTGAAACTCGAATCAGGCGGCACGCTGAACGAAGAAGAGGAAGCCGAATGGGATCGCCCGCAAACCTACTACTGGAGCGGCGACGATTACAACTGGGACGAATACAACTGGCGCGACCGCGACAATCCCTGCAAGCCGACCTATTACATGCTTTCGGAGCGGCGCGTGGAGTGCAATGTGTTGGCTTCGAACCTCGGGTTGATAGTCAAGAGCGGCACCGACCGTAAACTTAACGTCGTAGTAACCGACATAGTCAGCGCCAAACCCGCAGGCGACGCCACGGTCACGGCATACAATTTCCAGTTGCAGCCGTTGGGCGAAGGTAAGACCGACAGTGAAGGCTTTACCACATTCGACATAAAAGGTGTTCCATTCGTGGTAGTCGCTTCGTCGGGAGGGTACAAGACCTACCTCAGGGTCACCGACAACGAGCAGAACCAGTTGACGCGTTTCGATGTGGGCGGCAAGCGGGTTGATAAAGGCCTTAAAGGTTTCGCTTTCGGCGAACGCGGTGTTTGGCGTCCGGGCGACACTATACATTTGGGTTTCATCCTCGAACGCCGTGGAGCTGAAATTCCGGAAAACCATCCTGTTACGATGGAAGTGTTCAACCCGCGCGGCCAGTTCTACACCCGCCAGGTGACGACGCTGGGCAAGGGATTGTTCTGCCGGTTCGACATACCGACACATGCCGACGATCCGACCGGGGTGTGGAACGGCTATATCAAGGTCGGGGGAGCCACGTTCCACAAATCGCTGCGCGTGGAGACCATAAAGCCCAACCGCCTGAAGATCGATCTCTCGCTGCCTGCGGACCGTATCGACGCGTCGAAAGGCGACTTTCGTAGCGAACTTTCGTCGAGGTGGCTCATGGGGGCCACGGCCCGCGGCCTGAAGGCTTCGGTCGAGATGACGCTTAACAAGGTCAATACCCAATTCGCCGGCTACGACTCTTATTCGTTCAATAATCCGGCGTCGGAATTCTCTTCTTCGTCGACCGACATATTCAGCGGGTCTCTGAGCGACGAGGGTAAGGCTTCGTTCAACTTCAAGGTCCCCGCGGCCAGGAACGCGCCCGGAATGCTCAGGGCAGATATCGTCTGTCAGGTTATGGAGCCGGGCGGAGATGTGAGCATCTATAACCGCTCGATCCCATTCTCGCCTTTTGCGAGCTATGTGGGACTGAACGTCAACCAGAAACGCGGATCATGGATGGAGACGGACAAAGATTACTCCTTTGATGTGGTTACGCTCACGCCCGCCGGTAAACCGGTCCCCCAGCAGGGCCTCGAATACAAGATATATAAACTGAACTGGAACTGGTGGTGGGATAGTTCGCCGGACGACAACCTCGACTCGTATGTCAACTCCGGTTCGGTCGAACCCGTAAAGAGCGGCACGCTAAGCACCGCGTCGACTGGTAAGGGGTCGATAGGCATGCGCATCGACTATCCCGACTGGGGCCGCTACCTGGTCTATGTCCGCAATCCTCAAAGCGGCCACGCCACCGGGCAGATCGTGTATGTCGATTGGCCGAGTTGGAGGGGGCGCTCTGAAAAGAGCGACCCGAGCGGCGTGACGATGCTGACTTTCTCGACCGACAAGACCTCCTACAGCGTCGGCGAGACGGTAACAGCTATGATACCCACGTCACCCGGCGGCCGGGCCCTCGTGTCGTTGGAAAACGGCTCGCGGATCATATCGAAAACGTGGGTCGACGCCTCGTCTGGCAGCGATACGAAATACACCTTTAAGGTCACGGCCGATATGGCGCCCAATTTTTATATCCATATCAGCCTGTTGCAACCGCACGGACAGACCGCCAACAGCCTTCCGATAAGACTATATGGCGTACTGCCGGTGGAGGTAACGAACAAGAATTCGGAGTTGAAGCCCGTTATCACGATGCCCGAGGTGCTGAGGCCTGAGAAGAGTTTCACGCTGAAAGTCACCGAAACGTCCGGAAAGCCGATGAACTACATGGTGGCCATCGTCGACGAGGGCCTGCTGGACCTCACCAATTTCCGTACCCCCAATCCGCGTAACGAATTTCTGGCACGCGAAGCGCTCGGAGTGCGTACATGGGATATGTTCGACGCGGTTATAGGCGCCCTGGGAGCCAAAACAGGCTCGCTGCTCGGCATCGGCGGCGGCGACGAGATGAATCCCGGTGGGCAACGCGCCAACCGTTTTAAGCCGGTCTCGATAGTGCTGGGACCGTTCTCGCTTGGCAGAGGTTCGAAGAACGAACATAAAATAACGCTGCCGATGTACGTAGGTTCGGTACGTGCGATGGTCGTGGCGGCAGGCGACGGCGCTTACGGATGTGCCGAGAAAGCCGTTCCGGTGCGTTCGCCGCTGATGATACTGCCTACGTTGCCGCGCACGATCAGCGTCACGGACAAGGTGTCGATGCCGGTCAACGTGTTCGCGATGGAGCCTGAAGTGAAGAACGTTACGGTCAGGGTCGAAACCACCGGATTGCTGAAGGCTACTGCCGGGGCGTCGCGCAGCGTGCCGTTCCCCGCACCGGGCGACAAGATAGTCACGCTGCCCCTGGAAGCGGGCCCGGTGCCGGGAGTGGAGAGGGTGAAAATAACCGCCTCGTGCGGCAATATCACTACCGTCGAAACCATAGAGATCGAAATACGCAACCCAAATCCACCGGTAACGTCGATCTCGGAGCGGATGATCGCACCGGGAGCGTCGGTTTCGTTAGATATCCCGCGCAGCGAGGGAAACACGAGCGAAAGCTGGTCGAAACTCGACCTGTCGCGGATGCCGTCGGTAGACCTGAGCCGCCGCTACGACTTCCTCGACAGCTACAGCCACTACTGTTCGGAGCAGATCACCTCAAAGGCGTTCCCGTTGCTTTATGCCTCCACGTTCCGCGACCTGTCGAAACAGGAGGAAGAGTCGGTGAAGAAAAATGTACGCGAGGCGATCCGCCAGCTCTATTCGCGGCAATTGCCCGGCGGAGGGTTCACATTCTGGCCCGGGCACAGCGATGTCAACGACTGGGTGACCTCCTATGCCGGCAACTTCCTGCTGGAGGCACGGGAGCATGGCTACGAGGTAAACGGTGCGGTGATCGACCGCTGGAAGAACTACCAGCGCCGCGCGGCGCAAAGCTGGGTGCCGGCCGGTAAAAACAACACAGGTCCTTACCGCTATTACCTCTCCGACCTGTCGCAAGCCTACCGCCTCTATACCCTGGCGCTGGCGTCGGCTCCTGAGATGGGAGCCATGAACCGCATGAAGGAGGGCGGCGACGTGTCGGTGCAGGCGCTGTGGAGGCTCTCTGCCGCGTATGCCGTGGTGGGTAAAACAAAGGTGGCCAGGGAATTGGTATGGAACGCCAAAACAACGGTAGAGACCTACGGCGGCAATGACCACACCTATGGTTCGCCCGACCGCGACGTGGCCATGATCCTCGAAACGATGGTGCTGACGGGCGACCTGGAAGGAGCCATGAAGCAGGCCCGCACGGTGTCGGAAAATCTCGGGCGCGAAGAGTGGTTCAGTACGCAGAGCACGGCATTCTCGCTGGTGGCGATGGGGCGCCTCGCCTCGAAACTGTCGCCGGGAGCCATCGATGTGGAATGGGCAGTGGACAGCAAGCAGCAAAAGGCGATAAAGAGCGCCCGCGCCGGATACCAGACCCTTTTGCCGTCAGGATCATCGGGTAATGTAGTGGTTTCCAATGAGGGCAAAGGCGAGGTGTTTGCGAGCCTCACGTCGAAGTATACGCCACTCGTCGACAACTCACCGGCATTGGCCCGCAACCTCACGCTGGAGGTTGCGTACAGCGACCTGGCGGGGCGCCGCATCGACCCCTCGCGACTTGCGCAGGGTACGGAGTTCACCGCTACGGTCACCGTGGTCAACACCGGCGGCACCACTGATTACCGCGACATGGCCCTAACGCATATCATGCCTTCGGGTTGGGAGATCTACAACGACCGCATGGCGGGTTCGGCGGCCGACGACGGAGCGGCGGTGGAAGAGCCTGACAGCGGCACAAGCCGCGACCGTGGCGCGACCAAACGCGTGCCGTATACATACCGCGATATCCGCGACGACCGCGTGATGACCTACTTCGACCTCAAACGCGGCGAGCGCAAGCAGTTCGCCGTACGCTTGCAGGCCGTATACGCAGGTTCTTACATAATGCCCGCCGTGCAGTGCGAAGCGATGTACGATCCGCAAACGGTAGCCCGTACCGCTGCATCGCATACGGAAGTGGTTGCGCAATAGGTGTAGTTCTATAGCGGCAGTCTAAACGAAGTCCTGCCAAAAGACGCTATGCGTCCAGGTTTTGCTCCCGCAAGGGAGCGTTCCGGGGACCCGAAAGATGATTCAAACGTACTTTTGTTTGACAATCGTCTTTTGTGTCCCTGGAACATAGCCCGCAGGGAAAACCTGCCCCCTTACCGTAATAAAGAAGTGCGACAGCACTTCCTGAAGATTTTTGGGCGACTTTTTGCAAAAAGTCGCAGTTGGAGAACGTATTATTGCTAAGAAACTGTTTGATTTTCCGTAGGAAATTTGGACAGACTCTAATACATAACCTATAAAAGATGGATGTAAATATAGCTTCGGATTGGAAGGCGATTCTGGGCGATGAGTTCGGAAAGGACTATTTCGGGGCGCTGGTGTCGTTTGTCAAGAGCGAGTATTCGGCGCACAAGGTGTATCCTGCGGGGCGTAATATTTTCCGTTCGTTCGACAAATGCCCGTTCGACAGCCTGAAGGTGGTGATCATCGGGCAGGACCCTTACCACGGGCCGGGGCAGGCCAACGGGTTGTGTTTTTCGGTGGGTGACGGGGTGAGGTTTCCGCCTTCACTGCAAAATATTTTCAAGGAGGTGCACGACGATGTGGGGGCGCCGATACCGTTGAGCGGCAACCTCGACCGTTGGGCGGAACAGGGAGTGCTGTTGTTGAATGCTGTGCTTACCGTGCGCGAGGGGGAACCCACGTCGCACGCGGGGCACGGCTGGGAGCGTTTCACCGATGCGGTCGTCGCGGCCGTCGCACAGCGCAAGTCCGGAGTGGTGTATATGCTTTGGGGAACTTACGCCCAGCGCAAGGGGGCGGCGGTCGATCCTGGCTGCAATTGTGTGTTGCAAACGGTTCATCCTTCGCCGCTGTCGGCCCACAGGGGATTCCTTGGTTGCCGGCACTTTTCGCAGGCCAATGCCTACCTCGAATCGCAGGGCAAGGAGCCGGTAACGTGGTAGTTGAATGGCGGACGCACCTCGCAGGGCCACAAACGGAATTATTCCGGGAAATTATAAGCTGTTTGGATCTGTTAACGGGATTAATGAATTCAGGTAATGTGTCACTACTGTCCACTAAAAAATTGGACGCTTAAAAGTTAAACAAATTTGGCTCACCGGAGCCATCAGGTTCTTTGAGATAGTTGAGATTCGATTTGTCGAATAAGTCCCGGATCGGGGTTTTGTCAGTCAGCGATATG
>JAVBMJ010000035.1:0-5032 GCA_031552535.1 Rikenellaceae bacterium | reverse complement strand
CATATCGCTGACTGACAAAACCCCGATCCGGGACTTATTCGACAAATCGAATCTCAACTATCTCAAAGAACCTGATGGCTCCGGTGAGCCAAATTTGTTTAACTTTTAAGCGTCCAATTTTTTAGTGGACAGTAGTGACACTTGCTTTATTTTCACTTAATGCTTGCGGGCAGGCTGTCTTAAATAAGGCACCCTTACTTATCTCGATAAGCGATTCCGTTCCCTCTGCAGCCATTGAAATTCCTTGCAAATGTATCACAGATTCTCTTGAGGTGACCATGCAGATTATGGTGCATTTTGATAACGAAGTAAGCGATGTGACAAAAGCATTGGTGCCGACAAGAATATACATTGGATGGATTGTCTATCATGGAGGCATGACAGATCAGGTATATTTGTCAAACAAGGATGATCTAAATAATAGTTATGATCGCTGTATCTGGGATACGTGTTCAGGTAAATTTCTTGAATGGATGAGAGATCAGCCATACAGTAGACTTTATGGCAGAGAAAAACAACCCTCGGGAGGCAAGGGCCTGGCATTTATTTATAAAATCGTGCTTATCCCTTATCTATAATGTATTGCACCTTTCTACAGATACTGCAAGTAATAGACCTATTATACATTTGGCATTTATAAAAAATAAATATTGTGATTATAGTGTCGGCCCAAAAGTATTATATCGATAATGGCGAATTAAAATATTGGAATCCATAACCGACATATAATTAACCAAACACATGGGGCCTCCTCGAAATTGATTTCGAGGAGGCCCCATCACATCAGGACTGGCCTTTAAGCGCCGATTAAAACACTGCCCGCTCCAAAGATTTCAATGCAGGCATCTGCTTATAGTGCGTAAGGTCGGTATCTATTGGGACCACCGAGGCATAGCCGTTGCACAGGGCCCATTCGTCGGTGTCGGTCGATTCGGGTTCGGCGTTGCAGAAATCGCCCTTAAGCCAGAAATACTCACGCCCGCGCGGATCCTGCCGGCAATCGAACACCTCCAGCCAATGCCCCTGCGCCTGGCGGCAAACCTTTATCCCTTTCAGTTCACCCAAAGGCACCACCGGCACGTTGACGTTGAGACATAGCGGCCCCTGGACGGGTTCAGCAAGTAGCCTGCGCACTATCTCCTCGGCACATGCGGCCGCATTCCCGAAATCGGCATCCAGATCGTGATCGAGCAACGACAGCCCCACTGCCGGAGCTCCGTAAAAACTCGCTTCTATGGCCGCTCCCATGGTCCCCGAATAGAGTACGTTGATCGCCGAGTTCGACCCGTGGTTGATCCCCGACAGCGACAGGGCCGGTATCTCGCCTCCCAACAGGTAGTCGAACGCCATTTTCACGCAATCGACCGGGGTTCCCGAGCAGGCATACACCACAAGGTCTTCCTCTTCGCGCACTTTTTTGAGGTGCAACGGGCGGAACATCGTGATCGCGTGCGACAGTCCCGACTGGTGGTGCTCGGGGGCCACGACCACTACCCGGCCGAATTTGCGTGCTATATCTATTGCGTAATCAAGCCCTTTGGCTTCGACCCCATCGTCGTTGGTGACGAAGATAAGTGGTTTTTTCATATGTACCGGCTTTTGTTCGAGCCACAAATGTACAAAATATCGGGGGATTTTTGTTTTTTGTGAAATTAATCCTACCTTTGCAGCCCAAAGTGCAGGAATCTCTTATGAGAACGCAGGGGTCCGTAATATTCCGCACTAAATTTAACTTGTAGTAAAAATGAACAAGGACAATCTGATCAAAATCGCCGAAGAGTCGATGTGGCCTCAAAAGGAGGTTCCCTCATTCAAAAGCGGCGACACCATCACAGTTACCTACAAGATCATAGAGGGTAACAAGGAGCGTTTGCAGAGTTTTCGCGGCGTTGTGATACAAATCAAAGGGCGCGGTATTACGAAGATGTTCACTATCCGCAAGGTGTCGAACGGCGTTGGTGTGGAGCGCATCTTCCCACTTTATTCCCCCCATATCGACTCTATTGAAGTCAACAAGAGGGGTATCGTGCGTCAGGCGAGGATATATTACCTGCGCAGCCTTACCGGAAAGAAAGCCCGCATTAAGGAGAAACACATGGGAAGCAAGAAGGAGCAGAATTAAGCCCGGACTTTCCTGTAGTATCAATAAAAAACGACACCTGACGCAATTTTGCGTCAGGTGTCGTTTTTTATTGCACACATATCCGCCTTATCACCAGTCAATTAAATCGCATCACAAAAATGCCAGTCATAATAACTAAGAAAATAGTTTGCAAACTAAATTATTAGTTATACATTTGCCTGCAAATAGGGACAGCTATGATAAAGATCGTAACTACAATATTGCTGGTTTGCATTCCGATGCTGTTGCCTGCGCGGCTTCAGGCTCAGGGGATGCGCTCGTCGCTCGACGTTAATACGGGGCACTTGTTTTCGGAATGGACGCTGGGCGACGGGGTGCAGGCGAAGGTAATGCTTGAAAGCGGCTTCCCGAAGATTGTTATCGACAAATCTTTCGCCACAAAATACTACGCGCAATTAGGAATCGGGCTTGCCGAAGCTCCTGCCAACACTTATGTCGCACTTTGGGGCGGCGCCCAAAAATATCCGGTGACCCATACCGTCGATGACTCACTTGCGGTCAATGGCGTGAAACTACGGCTCGAAGCTCTTGTCGTCGATTTCAGGGATGTAAATTCCCCGTCATGGCGTTCGTGCGACGTGGTATTCCCGGTGGCCGATCTCGGCGGCGCGGTAGAGTTTAATATCAAAGAAAGATATATGAGGACGCTCCTAGACGGATACACTTTGCCGCAGGGTTTCACCTCCTGGAATGTCGAACGGGACAAACGCACTCGCGGACTCTGTGTCGCGGCTACGCTCGAAGTGTGTGACACGTCGGGCCGTTGCGAGGAACTCACAGGGGATTTCCTGCTCGACCTGGGAGCCGGCAACGCGCTAACGCTGAATAAGAACAGGGCGGATGTCGCGGAGTTTACGGCGCGATGCGACCGTATGTTGCTTAAAGACACCACACGTTTTCACTCCAACCAGGCGACGCAACTCCAGATTATCGTGCCCTTTTCGTCGCGGCTCCTTGGAATCGAGACCCGTGGGGGCTTCATCCCTGCGATGAAGCTGTTCCACGGTGTCGACGCCTATGCCGGACTTGTCGGGCCACGGTTTTTCGAAAACTCGGCATTCATATTCGACTTCGACCGCAATAAACTGTATGTTAAACAATCCGGCACCGGCTACCATAATACGACTACGCAATGAAACAGAACCCTTCACGCAAATACGAACAGCTTACACGCGCCGAACTCGAAGTCATGCAGTTTTTGTGGGCCCGCAAGCAGGCTTTTGTAAGTGAGTTGATAGAGATGATGCCCGACCCCAAACCGGCGTACAATACCGTCTCCACGATCATACGCATTCTTGAACGCAAGGGAATAGTGGGGCACGAAGCCTACGGGCGCAGCCACCGTTACCACCCGCTGGTCGATAAGCGTGACTACACGCACCGCTTTATGCAGGGCGTGGTGGGTAATTTTTTCGGTGGCTCGGTGTCGCAGATGTTCTCGTTTTTTTCGGAAAAGGAGGAGCTTTCGCTGCGGGACATCGAGGAGATTATCTCCATTGCCAAAGAGGTTAAGGCCCGCAAACAAAACCAACGGGAGGAATAGACCATGATCGTGCTGCCGTACATAATCGAGGTGCAGATTTGTTTCGCGGTGCTGTGGCTCTCTTGCCAGGTGATCCTGCGTGGCGACAGGCGTTTCGGCCGCCGCCGTGCCGCTCTGTTGGCAATACCTGCGCTGTCGCTACTCATTCCGGCGCTTTCGATACCTCTGTGGCCTGCTGCAATCGATGCCCGGGCCGTGATACCGGTTGTGGTAACAGTTGTGACGCCGGATGCCGCGGTGCAACCGGGGTTTAGGTATGGCGATGTGTTGCTTGTTATTTATGCAGCCGGTTCGCTGTGCCTGACTTCGATGTGCATTGTGCAACTGCTCCGGATCGCCAGATTGATACGCCTTTCGCCATCGCGCATGACCACGCCTGGCTGCTCCATTATCCACACCGGCAGCATTCGCGGAGCCATGACCGCCGGTCGTTACATACTGATCAACAGCGACGGGATGGATGACGAGGCGCTACGCCAGGTCGAAGCGCACGAACACACCCACGTCAGGCTCGGTCACAGTTACGATCTTGTGTTGGCCCAGATCTCTGTCATCGCCCTGTGGTGGAACCCCGCGGTATGGCTGTGGCGCCGGTCTCTGAAAGAGGCACACGAGTATCAGGCCGACGAAAGCGTGCTCCGTCAGGGTTTCGATACGGAAAGATACGCATCACTTTTGATACACGATCTCACTGGCATACATCCGGAGTTTGTCAGCGGGTTCGGCTACTCACTTATTAAAAAACGACTGACCATGATCTCAAAAACCAAATCCACCCGTGGGGCGGCACCCCGCTTGCTGGCGGCGTTGCCCGTCACCGCAATCCTGTTGACACTCTTCTCATTCTCGGCAAAAACCGCATCTGCCGAAATAGCCGGAAATCCCATGGGACAGGCCGTTGCGGCGGATCATAGCCCCCAGGCCTTTAACGCACCTGTAGATTCCGCAGGGAAACAACAAAAAAGTCCCGTCGATAAAACAGTCGAAAAGATGCCGGCTTTCCAGGGCGGCGGGGTTGATAATTTTTATAAATGGGTAATGCAAAACCTGTCGTATCCGTCCCAGTGCGCCCAAAGCAAAATATCGGGCAAAGTGATCGTCAAATTCACTGTCACGCCAGACGGCACCCTCGCCAATGTCGAAGCCGTGCAGTCTCCACACCAGGCGCTCGCCGACGAGGCCGTACGTGTAATTAAAATGTCGCCTGCATGGGAACCCGGCACACAAAACGGAAAGGCTATAAATGTGGAATTCCAGCTCCCCGTTATCTTCTCCCTGCAGTAACCATCCGTAAAACCAGATATATCAGGCAACCGTGCTTCAACCGCCGCTTTTCTCAAAAAGCG
>JAVBMJ010000010.1:0-50297 GCA_031552535.1 Rikenellaceae bacterium | reverse complement strand
CATATCGCTGACTGACAAAACCCCGATCCGGGACTTATTCGACAAATCGAATCTCAACTATCTCAAAGAACCTGATGGCTCCGGTGAGCCAAATTTGTTTAACTTTTAAGCGTCCAATTTTTTAGTGGACAGTAGTGATATAATATATAAAATCAGAGGTTAGAAGAAACTAGTTTCTTCTAACCTCTGATTTTATGCGCAAGATTCGATGCGACTACTGCGGGTCTTTGTCGACAGTCAAATATTGATTACAGAAAGGTCATCAACGCGATAAAAGTTTGTCTAATTCACCTCGGGAAAATCAGACAAATCCTTAAGTTCACAAGCATACATTACATCGATAGATCCATCCGCGCGGCCAGGGCTATTTGCGACCGATAGCTTTAAGCAGAAAATACCCTCCGAAAACCTGCAACAACATACCGGGGACACCCAGGCGAAAATCCTGTAATGCGACAAATAAATCACGCACCACGGCCCACTCGATCAGGGTGCCGGCAAGTTGACTGACCAGGACAACTCCTGCGATTACAGGGATTGAAATCCTTTTATAGCAACTGGCTGCAAAACCTGCTGCCACAGCCAACAGGACTGACTTGACGATAATCATCACCAGCATGTCGGCAGCAGGCATTCCAAACAACAGATTGTTCACTACAGGAGAAAATAACGCAGTCAACAGTCCAGTTTTCCAACCATATTTATAAGCGCCTATGAGTGTGAAGAAATATATCGGCAGCATTATTTTGCCTCCCAACAAGACCAGATGGCACAATTGAGGCAGAGCGATATTGCCCGCTATAAACAATAACACGAACAAATAGGTACGTGAATCGGCATAACCCAACCTGTAAAGTTTAATCGTTGAAGTATCCATACAGATAAACATAATCAGTTAATAATCCGCCAGCAAGTTCTGGAGGAAATGGAGATACCGCAGAATAAGAAACACAAAAAACATCCGGGGTGGATCACTCGCCCGAAAGTTCCGGCATCTCCCTGCCATCCCCAGGCAGTCGGGAACTATAGCTTGCCATTACGTACCATAAAACTGGCGATCCGCTCTACCCCATCCCCAGGCACAACCACATCGGCACACAATTCTTCCAACGGACATATTCCCTTACCGTCACGCCGTATGATAAAAGGGACCTTAATCCCATAGGCTATTTTCACTCCGACCCCGGCCAACATCGCGAATGCTCCTGTACTTATGACATCGGCGTATACTTCCGCCACCCCTCCTGCCGCCATCAAAACAGCCGCCGCCTTCCCCACTACCTTGTCCGCCACAGATGCCCCGCACAAAAAAGAAGCATCAGCCTTATAAAGCCGGTAAAGATCCGAAACACCACGACCAAGAAAAGGCCTTACCTCTCCTCCGTTTTCAACAACACAGGAATATCCTCCGTCATGTAATAAACAGGCAATATCCATCGAAAAGATTCCGTAACTTACAGTTTGCTATTGGGTTGTCTATTCCACGGGAAACCAACTCTATATTATAAAAATAGCGACCAAAAAACTTAGATCCTTCAATTCATCGCGCAAAAGCCTCAGCGCCTTACTTATATTATAGTTCACCGTTTGATGGGATACCTTCAATTCCTCAGCTATCTGCTGATGCGTTTTCCCATCTATACGACTCATTTCAAAATATTTACGATAGCTATCCGGAAGTCGGCCTATAGCCTCTGCCATTAATCTGGATAACTCCTCGACCGAATAAAATTCCGGATCGTCGAACTTATCCCTGAATTTATCGGCAAGCATATCATAAATTTTGCGCGTACGTTTCATGTGCGCCACCCTATCGAGAGCCTTGTTTTTCACTATCGTAAAAAGTAGTGAATTTAAAGACAGCTCCGGAATAAGTCCCATTCGGTTTTCCCACAGCCACATCATTGTAGACTGGACTATCTCTTCCGTCTCCTCTACTGCCACATATCGGCCCGCGTAGGCACAAAGACTCCTATAATAATACTTGAACACTATTTCGAATGCAGCGCCCCCGTCATCCTGACGCAACGCAAGGATGATTGACCGGTTATCTGGTATTTTATTGGGAACAGTGCCCATAAAAGCCACATTTTACACAAACAGAGTATCGCATTAATCGACAAATACGCAGCAATACCAACACAAATATAACATATCTTTATTCGGATACAAAAATTTTAATGAATCTTTGATTTTTACGTTAAAGTCTGTCTAATTTTCCCAGGGAAACTTATATATAATAGTCTGTTTAAATTTTATTTTCAAAAATATCATCTGTGCATTTAGTATATAAGCCCGGTTATTCGTATAACTACTGAATCGGGAGAAAATTTCAGACCCTTTTGATATGAACCGTATAGACGAGAATTTTTTGGCCCATTACCTCTCAGGGCAATTATCGGCCCGGGAACGTTCGCGGGTGGAGCATTGGTATAAGGCCAGCGAGGAGAATGCTGCATTATTGGACAACCTTTACCAGGCTCACATCCTTAAACGTAGTATGACGGCTATGTATCAGGCTAATCCGGCCAGAGGATATGCCGAATTCAAAATGCGAATCGACGAAAAGCAAAAAAGGGACACACCGCTACGCAGGTTATATACACGTAAAAGCGTAAAATGGGCCTCTGCAGTTGCCGTATTTGCAATGGCAGTCGTGCTTTCAGGGTTTATAGGCGTCAGAATCGCCGGGCATACAGAATACCCTATAACAGTGCGCACCAATATCGGCGAACGTACGCAAGTCGACCTTCCGGACGGTAGCAAAGTGTGGCTCAACTCATGCAGCGAGATTAAATACGGTTTTGCGATATTTTCCAAAGAGCGCAAGGTATCCCTGTCGGGAGAAGCCTATTTCGAGGTGGAAAAAAATGAGGGTAAACCATTTGTGGTGAATTGCGACGGGATGGATGTCAGGGTGCTCGGCACACGGTTCAATGTCATGTCCAATCCCGACAACGAAACATTGTATGCCACATTGCTCGAAGGTTCGTTGCTTGTCAAGTCGCCTTTTATAAAAAATCGCCGCGGGATCGTGCTGCAGCCACAGGATGAACTGGTAATAGACAAACTCTCGGGAGGGACACGTTTGTCGAATAATCCGCATGCAGATTTATCGATAAGTTGGATAGACGGCAAACTCCACTTCGATGGAGATACCTTCGAACAGATAGCACGCACCCTGGAGCGCAACTACAACATAGAGATAGTATTCAAGGACGACCGGATCCGCCAACGCAAATTTGCCTGCGATTTCTCCACGTATGATAACATCTACCGTATAATGTCCATATTGAGACTTACCGAGAAATTCGATTACAGGATAGAAGGCCGCAACATATATATCGAATCACGCTAAATGGCCATACCGGACAAATATTGACTAAATAAAGCAGCTCTTCTTCCCCGTCCTGCGTTCAGGCCGGCCCCATTTAACATTCGGGGCGAGACATTATAAATCAAACTACTTAAATTAATAACCAAACAAACCTATGAGAAAAAATGACAATGAAGCGACTCGTCCGTCCAGGATGGGTTTCCGGAAAACGGCAAAGCTGTTTGTGCTGGCACAACTGCTATGTGCGGTGATTTTTGTTCCGGGAGCGTCTGCCCAAACAACAGGCGTAACGTTCAACAGGGACAATGCCACAGTAAAGCAGGTTTTGGATGCTATCAAGCAGCAAACCAATCTGTCTGCCGTATTTGATGTCGAAGATGTCGACCTCAACCGCACGGTGAGTATCCATGTGCAGAACAGCGATGTTAATTCTGTGCTCGAAAAACTCTTTAGCGGCACTGCAGTCAATTATGTAGTAAATTCCACCCACATCGTTCTTACCAAATCGCAATCGGCAGGCGACAATCAGCGCCAGCCGTCGGTCGTCAAAGGTAAGGTGCGCGATGCAGCGGGGAGTCCGCTTCCGGGCGTAACTGTAATTATCCAGGGTACCACGAAGGGAGTTATGGTCGGGATGGACGGAACGTACTCGATCCAGGCCAATCCCGGCAACGCGCTTGAGTTTGCATACCTGGGATACAAAACCAAACTTGTGACTGTGACTTCGGCCAACGCCACCATCGACGTGGTTATGGAAGAAGAGGCCAAGATGGTAGGCGAGGTAGTAGTTACGGCACTGGGTATCAAACGTGAAGAAAAGTCGCTGAGTTATAATGTTCAACAGGTGAACTCCGAACAATTCACCACCGTAAAGGATCCCAACTTCATGAACGCCCTCAACGGGAAAGTCGCCGGTGTGCAGATAAACACAGGAGCAGGCGGGCCGGGAGCAGCATCTAAAGTCGTTCTGCGCGGGGTTAAATCGTTGTCGAAAGACAATGGAGCGCTGTATGTGATCGACGGTGTGCCGATGTTCAACATCGACCTGGGCGGTGGTAACGGTATGATGACCGTGCAGACAGGTACCAACAGTGTCGCCGACCTGAACCCCGACGATATTGCCAGTATCAACGTGTTGACCGGACCTACGGCGGCAGCGCTCTATGGTAGCGACGCTTCTAACGGTGTGATCATCATCAATACGAAAAAGGGGCTCCCCGACCAGACGGTGCTTACGATAGCCAATAGCACGACGTTCTCCACTCCGTTCATGATGTCTAAAATGCAGAACCGCTACGCCAACAATACCGGCGAGTTCGACAGTTGGGGAGACGCTACGACACTTAGGTATAACCCCGAGAATTTTTTCAATACAGGGGCTAACGTAAGCAACTCGATAACCCTGGCTACCGGCAAGGAGAAGAACCAGCAGTATATTTCTATCGGTACCAATAATTCGACCGGTATACTTCCCAACAACAGCTACGACCGTTACAACTTCTCGTTCCGCAACACGACTAACCTGCTCGACGACAAATTGACTATCGACCTGAGCGCGAGCTATATCATCCAAAATGATAAGAACATCGTATCGCAGGGTCAATATTTCAACCCGCTACCGGCGCTTTACCTGTTCCCGCGCGGCGACGACTTCAGCGAAATACAGATGTATGAGCGTTACGAAGAGGTCAACAAGATCAGCCTGCAATACTGGCCCTACGGCAACCAGGGTAAGAGTTTGCAGAACCCCTACTGGATCATGAACCGCATGAACCGCGAAAATGATAAAAAGCGCTATATGTTCGGGGCAACCTTACAGTATAAGGTGTTGGACTGGCTCGACATTACGGGACGTGCCAACCTCGACAATACCCACATAGACATAGAGGAGAAGTTCTATGCAAGTACCGATCCCAACTTTGCCAGTGAGAAAGGGCGCTATGCAATGATCAAACGCGATCAACGCCAATTCTATGGAGACGTAATGGCCAACATCAATAAACGTTTCGGCGACTTCAACATCAGCGCCAACATCGGGGGATCGATCAAAGACCTGAGAATGGATCTGGTTGGAGACCGCGGCGACCTTTATGCCAAATACAACCTCTTTACAATACAGAACCTTTCGCCAATCAACTACAAACCCCAACAGGACGGCTATACCGATCAGGTACAGTCGGTATTCGCCAACCTGGAAGTGGCCTGGCGCGGCATGTTGTACCTTACGGCAACGGCACGTAACGACTGGGATTCACACCTCGCATTTTCGAACTATTCTTCGTTCTTCTATCCTTCAGTGGGGGTGTCTGGCGTGATAAGCGAAATGGTAGACCTGCCCGAATGGATATCATTCCTGAAAATACGTGGAGGCTATAGTAATGTCGGTGCTTCATACGCCCGTTTCCTTACAAACCCTTATTTTGAGTACGACGACATCCTGCACGCATGGTCTAACCTGCGCCGGTTCCGCAATACCGACCTTAAACCCGAGATGACGGAATCATATGAGATCGGTCTTAACGCCCGTTTTCTGAACAACATGTTCCGCATCGACGCTTCGTATTACAAATCGAACACCTACCACCAGACTTTCATGGCGTCGCTCTCTGCCTCTTCAGGCTTCAGTGAGGTCCCTGTACAGGCCGGCGACATTCAGAACAGCGGGGTGGAACTTACGTTGGGATTCGACAAATCATGGGGAGAGTTCAATTGGTCGAGCAGCTATACTTACACGCTCAACCAAAATAAGATCAATAACCTCGCCGACGGGGTACTCAACCCTGTGACCGGTGAAGCCATCTCGATGCCCGAGTTGCGCAAAGACATTCTTGGCACGTCGGGGTCCCCGCAGATTGTATTGAAAAAAGGTGGATCCATAGGCGATATCTATTTCTCGCGTGCCCTGAAAACCGACGGTAACGGCAACATCTGGGTCAACTCGAAGAGCTATGAAGTCGAAGTGGTGGATATTCCGGAGACATATGCAGGAAGTTTGCTGCCTAAATATACTATGGGATGGTCTAATACGTTCTCTTACAAAGGGGTCAATCTCGGATTCCTGATTAACGCACGTGTAGGCGGTTTGGTGGTATCGAATACCGAGGCCATACTCGACTACTATGGTATATCTGAACGAAGCGCCGTAGCCAGGGATAACGGCGGGGTGCCTCTGAACAACGGTAATGTCGATGCGAAAATGTTCTACCAGACCATCGGGGCTGGAACGGGTGTCGGGGCTTATTATATTTACAGCGCGACCAACGTTCGCCTCCAGGAGTTGAGCCTGGGATACGACCTTCCGCAGAAATGGTTCAATGACAAGATGAAGATGAACGTAAGCCTCATAGGACGCAACCTTTGGATGATCTATTGCAAAGCTCCGTTCGACCCCGAACTGGCTCCGAGTACCAATACTTTCTATCAGGGTGTCGATTACTTCATGCAGCCGAGTCTGCGCAACATAGGGTTTAGTGTTAAACTCCAATTCTAAAATATTAAGACAATGAAGAGAAAAAATATAAAAGCAGGATTAGGGGCTTTGACGGCATCTCTCCTTATGGCTGCCCTTTTTGCGGGCTGTACGGCCAAATTCGAGGAGTATAACACCCACCCCTATCGCCCTTACATTTCAGACCAGTCGTCTATTTCCAATATAGAACGGATCATGATGACCGCTCACGAAAACGAAAGCCAGATGATCGACCAGATGATCGGAGCCGACTACGGCGGGTATTTCGCGATGGGCAACAACTGGAACGGTACGAACTTCACCACCTATAATCCGGCCAACGACTGGATTAACTACCCGTTCAACACTATAATGACCGGTTTCTACGGCAACTTCTTCATCATCGAGTCCCAGACCGAGAAAACAGGCCCGGTCTATGCCCTTGCCAAAATCATACGTGTCATTACAATGCTGAAACTTACCGACATGTATGGTCCGATTCCTTATACCCAGATGGGATCAGGCGGATTCGTAACGCCTTATGACAGCCAGGAAGATGTGTATAAAACCATGCTTCAGGAGATGGACGAATCGATAACCGAATTGACGAGCTACGTCAATGCCACCGGCAATCAAAAGCCGCTCGGTGATTTCGACCTGATCTACAAAGGCGATTTTACCCAATGGATAAAGTTGGCCAACTCGATCCGTCTGCGTATGGCAATCCGCATAGGCGATGTTGCCTCTGCTCTTGCACAGGAAACAGCATCGGCTGCCATAAACCATCAAATGGGTGTTCTTAAGGCAAATTCCGACAACGCCTTTATACCCCTAAGCGTACAAAATCCATACTGGAAGGCAGCCTGGTCGTGGAACGACCTTCGTGGCAACGCCAGCCTGATTGCCTACATGAACGGCTATGCCGACCCGCGCCTGCAACACTATTACACCAGAGCTACCGATTATGGCAACAACTTTGTCGGCATCCGTTCCGGACTAAACATGACCTCGGCACAGCAAACCAACTACCGTAAACTCTCAGGCCCGAATTTCTCTGAAACCCAGCCGATGGCTGTAATGTATGCTTCAGAGGCGGCATTCCTGATGGCCGAAGCAAAATTGAAGTGGAACATCGGCGCGGAAAGTGTGCAAACGCTATATGAAAAGGGGATTACTCTCTCGTTCGAACAATACGGTGTATCGTCGTCGCTGAGCGGCTATGTGAGCAACAACACGTTGGCACCTGCGGCGTATACCGATCCGGTGGTATCCGGCAATAGTGTGACCGCACCGCTTTCGACCGTAACGGTCAAGTGGGACGATGCAGCTTCGGCAGCAGTAAAACTCGAGAGACTGATCATCCAAAAATGGATAGCAATGTATCCGCTTGGATTCGAAGCATGGTGCGACTACCGCCGTACGGGTTATCCCAAAATGTATCCCGTAGTATCGAACCTCAGCCCGGCGTCTACTCCAGTAATCACCGCACGCGGAGCACGCCGTATTAAATTCCCGCCGTCGGAATACCAATCCAACCCCACCAATATTCAGCAGGCAGTACAGTTGCTCGGCGGTATAGACAGCCAGGGAACCGATCTGTGGTGGGCTAAGAAAAATTAATCACATAAACTAAACCTGAAAAACCATATACGATGAAAAGGCTTATAACAACTATAACCGTGTTGGCCTTCACCTTGCTGCTATTCTCACGATGCAGCGACTGGACCGAACCGGAGGCCGAGAACTATTTCAAAATGCCGTCGCCGAGCTACTACGAGGATCTTAAGGCATATAAAAAATCGGATCATATCGTAACCTTCGGGTGGTTCGGTAACTGGACAGGAAAAGGAGCATCGTTGATGAACTCCATGATGGGCCTTCCGGATAGCGTCGACTTCGTGTCGATCTGGGGCAACTGGTTCAACCTAAATCCGGTACAGCTGGCAGACAAACAAAAAGTCAAGGAACTCAAAGGGACTAAGGCTAAAATTTGTTTTATCGTAAAAGATTTAGGTGACCAGACCACTCCGGCGGAGGTGCGCCAAAATTGGCAAGCCAATGGATACGCTTCGTCTGAAGCCGCTGTTGAAGCCTTCTGGGGCTGGAAAGACGGCGACGAGGAAGCCATACAGGCGGCCATAGAGAAGTATGCCAAATCCATATCCGACTCGGCTTACAAATACGATTACGACGGCTTCGACTGGGACCTTGAATATAGTTACGACACAGGCGGCACTAAATTCTGGAGGGTGCAAAAACGCCGCGACCAGTTTATCGAAGCTTTGAGTAAATACTTCGGCCCGTTATCAGGGACAGGACGCATGCTCGGCGTAGACGGACAGCCCGAAGGTGTGGATAAAAAATACTACCATGCTATCGACTGGTTCATTTTGCAAGCCTACAACAGTAGCGGATACTCCGACCTCGATACTCGTGCTAACAGGATATCCAACCATTATGCGCAGGAAGGTGTCACAAGACAGGAGATATTGAAGAAGATCATATTCTGCGAAAACTTCGAGTCGTATGCTGCCACCGGAGGACGCGCATCGCATTCGTTGCGTGGTGGCGGAACAACCAACTCGCTGAAGGGCATGGCCTTGTGGCGTTCGACAGATGGTTACCGTGCCGGCGGAATCGGTACATTCCATATGGAATACGACTATCCCAACGTTCCGGAATACCGCTATCTGCGCGATGCGGTCACAGCGGCAAATCCGCCCGTACTTTAATGTTTAACCGAAATTACGTTCAAGGACTATGAAAAGACCGATCATAAAAAACGTGGCTCTTTTGTCGCTCATTCTATCTGTGTCTGTTTTCTGCGGATGCAGCAGCGATGAAGAAACAGGGACACCGATAAAAATATTCGTAAGCAATTACGATGTGCCGTCGAATATAATAACTTCCGATGTTGCCATAACCCCCGGAGGGCCGGTGATAATAACCGACCTCGAAGAAAAGTTCCCATGCCGTACAACACGTCCGGTTGCCGGGGCTACCACCGTCACATTGGGGATAGACAATTCTCTTGTAGACAAATACAACCAGGAGAATGGGACCAGCTATCTGCCTCTGCCGGCCCAGGCGCTGAAACTCGAAAATACGCAGTTACATTTATCGGCAGGCAATGCGATAACCTCCGACAGCGTGAGCATTGCCACCGATGACCTGAGTACGTTGGAAGGCGACAAGGTCTACATGGCACCCCTCACGATCCTCTCATCGAACAATGGAGACTGCGTCACCAGTTCTAACCGGGGAACGCTGTATCTGGTCGTGAATGCCATTAAAACAAACTGCCGGAATGCTCCGCTGGCTGGCGAAATGTCATCGTTGACACTCGTAACAACCAAAACCGGATGGAGCGGCACAATAGTATCCGACCCGCAGTTCACTGGTAATGCGAGCGTACTGTTCGACGGCAACACCTCTTCGACCACATCGAGGGTGTATCTGACCGGTTACAAGAGCTTCGACCTCACCGTGGATCTCGGGCAAACATACAACGGGATCACAGGTCTGCAGCTTTACACCTATTCTTCGACAGCTTACCGTATCAGGACAATGGATGTATATTCGAGCACTGACGGTACCAATTTCAGGCTGGAAGGAAAGGCGAATGTTTCAACGCTGACCACCAACCAGTATGTTAAATTCTTCTCTCCTATTAACGCCAGGTATATAAGGGTTAACAACATAACGATTGGTTCGAGCTACTTCTATCTGTACGAATTCTGGATTTTCCAATAACCTGCTAAACAATGACGATTATGAAAAACAATAAGATTTGCCTACTGGCTTTGGCGGCTGTTTGCGGAGTGTCTGTAGCGCTTACCGGCTGCGACAACGCCGAATACGGCGCATTGACGCACAAAGTATACTTTGCCGAAGCTGCCACTTCTTCCTCGAAGAGTATTTCGATGGAGGAAAGCGGAGCCACCTCGTCGGTGACCATGCGTCTCGACCAACCTACCGATGGCGATGTGATGATAACCCTCGAAACCGATGCCACTCTGATCGAAGAATATAACAAAATCAACCAAACGGAGGTCAAGCCCCTGCCTGCGGAGTATTACGAAATGCCCGGCAATATCGTGATCAAGGCGGGAAAGATCAGTTCGGACCCGGCCCAGGTGGTCGTAAAGCCATTTGCAGCCACCGACCGTTTTGCCATTCCTCTTAAGATCAAGAGTGTCGAAGGGCCCGCGTCGGCAGCCGGCGCCTCAGGCAGTTTCCTGTTGCTGGTCGACAAGCCGCTGGTAGTGTCCTGCCCGATACTCACGGGTAAGACCGGAGGGAATATCGCAACCGGTCCATTTGACGAAAACGGCGTCGCAATCAAATGGGGGCTTTTGGTCAACAGTTGGTCTGTGGAGCTATGGACAAAGATGAGTAACTGGAATCAAAACCAGGGCCTATTCGGTTGCTGGAGCAGCAATGGCGACGAAATATACATACGTTTCGGTGACGCGGGAGCTCCTTTCAACTGGCTTCAGATAAAGACTATGGGCACACAGGCCGACACGCCCAAGAACTTCGTTGCCAACAAGTGGTATCATATCGCCATTACTTACGACGGAGTGCAGGTGTTGATCTATGTCGACGGAGTTGTTGCGGCAGCCAAGGCGACCAAAGGCGGCCCGATCCTGATCGACCAATGGGGCATTGTTTCCGGAGGTGCATCGTATTTTATACATAACTGCTACATGAGCGAGGTGCGTCTGTGGAAAAAGGCACTTACCCCGACCCAGATCCGCAACAACCGTTTCTACGAGATCAACCCGCAAAATCCCGACCTTATCGCTTATTGGAAGATGAACGAGGGTTCAGGCTATGCGCTTAAAGATTACACCGGGAACGGTCATGACGGGAAAGAAGGCGTTGCAGGCAAAAATGCCATCCAGGGCTGGGCTACAGGCCAGCGTTTTGATCAGTAACCGATCATTCCGGTTAGTTTCTATATAATAATTTATTTATCAGAGAGGGAGGGGGCGAGTAATAGTTACTCCCCCCTCTTTTTTACATGATTTTTTGAGGCTGATTTTTCGTAACTTTGGACTCTATTAACCCGGGGCGCGGGCAATGCCGCAGGGCGCTACCCCGCCCCACTTTTAAACACGTTGCATTATGACTCACAGCAAAAAATGCCTATGCATGGCATTAATGGCGGCCGCGGTCGTCATGGCAACCGGCACAACACATGCCCAGGAAGTAACTATTGTCAAAAACGGACGTCCGGATTCACGGATCGTCATCGCAGGAAGCACTGCAGCCGACACCACCGCAGCAATATTATTGCAACGGTTCGTACGGGAATCCTCGGGCGCCGAACTGCCTGTAACGGGTGTCACCCCTAAAGCGCAACCCCGCAAAGGAGACATTGTTATATCGTCTACGGCCAACGCTTTGACCGAAGACGCATTCCGCATATCGACCGAAGGCGGCATAATTAAAATAAGCGGGAATGCCAAAGGTACGATTTATGGTGCAGTGACCCTTTTGGAACGCTGCCTGGGGATGAACTATTGGAGTGAGAATGAATACACTTGCCCCAAACACTCCACAATAGTGATCCCATCGATGCGTTTAGAAGAGACGCCGGCCTTCAGGTACCGCCAAAGCCAGAATTACGCAATGCGCAACGACAAAACCTATACGATGTGGCACAGGCTCGAAGAACCGCGTGAGGTTTTTGCAGGCGGCTATTGGGTCCATACCTTCGACAGGCTGTTGCCATCTAAAGAGTATGGCAAGACACATCCCGAATATTACGCCTATTTCAATGGCAAACGCCACCCGGGCGAAGCGAGCCAGTGGTGTCTGGCCAACCCCGAAGTGCTCGAAATCGTAGCAGCCAGGGTCGACTCGATATTCAAAGCTAATCCGGGCAAAAACATCATATCGATCAGCCAGAACGACGGCAACAACACATATTGCACCTGTCCCGAATGTAGCGCAACGGATAAATACGAGGGAGCCCAGTCGGGAAGCGTGATACACTTCCTCAATAAACTGGCCGCACGCTTCCCCGACAAAGAATTTTCTACGCTGGCTTATCTCTATACGATGAAACCGCCCAAACACGTCAAGCCGCTGCCGAACGTCAACATAATGCTTTGCGACATAGACTGCGACCGCGAAGTGACACTTACCGAGAACCGGTCGGGACGCGAGTTCGTCGACGCCATGCAAGGGTGGAGCGCGATATCGAATAATATTTTCGTATGGGATTACGGTATCAATTTCGACAACTACCTCGCACCGTTCCCCAACTTCCATGTACTGCAACCCAACATCAGGCTCTTCAAAAAGAACCACGTCACGATGCACTTTTCACAGATCGCCGGAAGCCGCGGAGGCGACTTCGCCGAAATGCGCACATGGCTCGTGGCCAAGCTGATGTGGAATCCACAAGCCGATATCGACTCGCTTACGAATGTTTTCCTGCATGGTTATTACGCAGATGCTGCACCTTACATCTACCGTTACGTTAAAATGATGGAAGGAGCCCTGATCGGCAGCGGAGTACGCCTGTGGATATACGACTCTCCCGTCACCCATAAACACGGCATGCTGAAACCCGAACTTATGAGGCGATGGAACGCCCTGTTCGACGATGCCGAGAAGGCTGTAGCAGGTGACAGCACCTCTCTGGCACGGGTAAGGCGCACACGGCTTCCGTTGCAATTCTCTGAACTGGAGATCGCCCGCACGGAAACGGTTAAAGATACGGTCCAAATTGCGCAGAAACTCGCCCTTTTCGAAGAGAGAGCAGCATTCTTCAAGGTTCCCACGATCAATGAACGCAATAATTCCCCATTGGATTATTGCAAACTCTACCGTCAGCGTTATATGGGTAGCGGACGCCGTAGTTTAGCTCAGGGGGCACAGGTGCAATTCCTGGTCGAACCCAAAGGAAGCTATGCAACGCTGGGCAAAACCGCGCTTACCGACGGGCTTTTCGGCGGTGCGACATTTGTCGAGAGTTGGGTAGGCTGGGAAGGCGTCGACGGAGCATTCATAATAGATATGGAAGCCGAAAAAGTTGTCACCCGGATAGCTACCGATTTCCTGCAGCAATTGGGGGCATGGATACTCCTGCCTGAAAAGGTAACCTATTCGACAAGCACCGATGGCATACATTTCGTTCCGGCAGGCAGTTACGGATTGGAAGAGGATCGATCCCCCGAAGTTAAATTCGTTCAGGTGGGCGAATCGTTGCCCCAGCCGGTAAAAGCGCGATACATTAAGGTGGAAGTGACAGGGAAAAAAACATGTCCGTCGTGGCATTACGGAGTCGGAAACCCATGTTGGTTCTTCATTGACGAAGTAATGGTTTACTAAGCTATGATTAACATTTTAAAAATGAATAATATAAATATATTACACAAATCGGTGTGCTTTGCTTTGGCAGGCACACTGATTTCGTGTGCAGAGTTACCAGCCGAAGGCATTATCTCTCCGGCCCCTGTATCGATTGAACTGTCTTGTGGCGGAGCGTTTGACACAACCATCCCTATGGCGTTGTCGACAGATGGTCCCAAAGTGGATTGTACGACAATAATAGGAACATTACCTCAGTTCGATTTCAGCGTCGATATGGGAACAGGTAAATCCAACGAGGTTTCACTGCGGATAGTTGAATCGTCGATAGATCTACCGGATGAGGAGAGTTACCGGTTAAGTATAAAACGCCGTAAAGTAGAGATAGAAGCCATTTCCGAGGCGGGGCTTTTTTACGGAGCCCAGTCGTTGAGGCAATTGGCTGAATATTACGGCTCGAAAATACCTGCCATGACGGTACTCGACACTCCGCGTTTTGCCTACAGGGGAATGATGCTGGACGCTTCGCGCCATTTCCTGAGTGTGGAATTTATCCTCAGGCAACTCGACGCCATGGCACGCTACAAACTCAACCGCTTCCACTGGCACCTGACCGACGGAGCCGGATGGCGGATAGAGATCGAAAAATATCCGGAGCTTACCGCGAAAGCGGCATGGCGTCCCCAGGCCGGCTGGAAAGAGTGGCAAGCCAACGGCAGACCCTATTGCCTCCAGGACGATCCGGGAGCCTACGGCGGCTACTATACGGCAGAGCAGATAAAACAGGTGGTGGAGTATGCCGGAAAATTGCACATAGAAGTAATCCCTGAAATCGAAATGCCCGGACACTCCGAAGAAGTGCTGGCCGTTTATCCCGAACTGTCGTGTACGGGCCAGCCTTATACTGCGTCGGAATTCTGTATCGGCAACGAAAAGACCTTTACCTTTATAGAAGATGTGCTTACCGAGGTGATCAGGCTCTTTCCATCTCAATACATACATATCGGCGGTGACGAGGCTTCACGTGCGCATTGGGAAAAATGTCCGCGATGCCAGGCCCGGATAAAGCAGGAGGGCCTGTCGGGAACTGCTCAATTGCAAGGATACATGATAGAACGCATAGCCATGTTTCTCGATTCGCATGGTCGCAGGATGGTGGGATGGGACGAAATACTTGAGGGAGGAGTCCCGGAAGGAGCCACTGTCATGGCGTGGCGCGGAGCCGATTCCGGCATTAAAGCAGCCTATGCGGGACACGATGTGGTGATGGTCCCGGTAAATTATTGCTATTTCGACTATTATCAGGACGCCCCACCCTCGCAACCCGAAGCAATGGCACCTTACCTGCCCCTGTCTAAGGCTTATTCGTTCGATCCGGCGCCAGATTCGCTCGACACCGACATCAAAAGGCATATTTTGGGAACGCAGTGCAATCTTTGGGCAGAGTATATGACTACTCAGCAGCAGGTCGAATACATGATTTATCCGCGGATGCTGGCGCTGGCAGAAGTTGCCTGGAGCATGCCTGACAAAAAGGATTATGAGAAGTTCCGCAAACGCACGCTCAAAGAAGTCGCATATTTGCAGGCAAAAGGATACAATACGTTCGACCTTGCGAACGAGATAGGTCCGCGACCGGAATCAAAAATCGCATGTGATCACCTGGCAACCGGGAAAAAGGTGGAATACCAGACCGGATACGCGCAGAAATACCGGGCCGCCGGCGATGCGACACTTACAGACGGATTGCGGGGCGACTGGGCGTACACCGACGGGCGCTGGCAGGGGTTCATCGATACCGACATGAGGGTCGTCATAGATCTTGACTCTGTAAAGACGGTCCGCAGCGTGAAAGCCAACTTCATGCAATGCTCCGGGGCCTGGGTGTGGATGCCGGCCGAAGTGGCGGTTGAAGCTTCGGCCGATGGGAATAATTTTATCGAATTAGGGTCCCAACAGACACGAATCCCTGTAGGATACGACCTCACAGAATTTGAGACGCTCGGCTGGGAAGGAGAAGCCACGGCCAGGTATATACGTTTTACGGCACGCAGCAATGGCAACGCCGGAGGATGGATGTTTACCGATGAAATAATGGTGGAATAAATTGTATATAGGCATATTATCATTTAGCTAAAGCCCTCCACCGAAAACCGGAAAGGAGGGCTTTAGCATAACCCAAAACGACGTACGAATAAGTATATATGCCGATTTAAATGATACGGCCCGGGTTTTGCTCCGATTGATTTTCAAGGTACGTATTATTTGTGTAGCTTTGTGACCGGTTCAATTAGATAAGGAACGATGAAAAAATTACTGCTTGAGATAAAAAATCTGCACTGCACGGTAGGAGGTAAAGAGATATTACGGGGAATAAATCTTGCCGTACACGAGGGTGAGGTGCATGCGATAATGGGCCCCAACGGATCGGGGAAATCGACTTTGGCCTCGGTATTGGCAGGTAACGAACGATTCGAGGTGACTGAAGGCGAAGTTGAGTTCGAAGGGAGTAACTTATTTGAAATGAACATAGAACAACGTTCACGGGCGGGGCTGTTCCTCGGATTCCAATATCCGGTGGAGATACCGGGAGTAAGTATGGCCAACTTTATGAAACTCGCCGTGGCCGAACGCCGCAAGGCGCAGGGGTTAGACCCGTTACCGGCTTCGGAATTCCTGAAACTCATGCGGGAAAAGGGAGCGTTGCTCGAACTCGACAACAAACTGATGAACAGGGCTGTCAACGAAGGCTTTTCGGGCGGGGAGAAGAAAAAGAACGAGATATTCCAGATGGCCATGCTCGACCCTAAACTCGCCATACTGGACGAAACGGACAGCGGACTCGATATAGACGCGCTACGGATCGTGGCCACAGGAGTGACCCGGCTGCGCAGGGACGATAATGCAACGATAGTCATAACCCACTACCAGAGACTTTTAGACTATATAGTCCCCGATTTTGTACATGTTCTATACAAGGGACAGATCATACATAGCGGAGGCAGGGAGCTGGCGTTGAAACTCGAAAAACAGGGATACGACTGGCTAATCGACAACCACCAATCGTAGCGCTATGGAAGCCGATGTGAAGAAAAGATTTACCGATATATACATAGCCAATCTCGACCTGATCGGCGAAGGCCTGCCTGTGTGGTTCAACCACCACCGCAGCGAATGTATCGAGGCGCTGAACCTGACCGGTATCCCGGGGCGTAAAGACGAAAGGTATCTGCATACCGACCTCGATATGCTGCTCGGCAGGGAGTGGGAGAACTATTTCACACCTCACCTATCTCCAGAGATAGATGCTTCCAATAAATTTAAACCCAATCAATTCATAATAACAAATGGCTTTGCTGTGGATGATGTGGAATTACACAAAACGCCGGAAGGGATCATATACGGAAGCCTGCGTGCGGCCTGTAGGGAATATGAAGAGATCGTAAGGCATCATTACGGCAATAGCGGCGACCATGAAGAGTTGTTTACAGCGCTCAACGGAGTATTCGTCCAGGACGGGGCGTTCGTCTATATTCCCGACGGGGTAAAATCGGATACGCCTGTAATGTTGCGTTACAAATACGACAGCCCCGCTGAAGCAGTAGCCAATTATGGCCGTACGCTGATAGTCGCCGGAGGCAATAGCCGGGCAGGCGTTATCGTGGAGCACCATCCGGCGACGCATGGCCCGGGCAGTGCCATGATGGTTAACTATGTACGCGAAATTTCGATAGCCGATAGTGCCGGGGTGGAGATTACCGACATATTCCGCGGGGACGACGAAACCGGCATAATATGTAACTCTTTCGCCCGGCTGGAGGCAAAAAGTTCGTATAGCCAGGTGATGCTCGGATTGGGGGGGCAGACCTCACGGATATACTATGCCGTGCAACTCGACGGGGAGAAGTCGGAGGCGACGGTGAACGGGTTGTATCTCAACGGAGGCGACGAACGTTCGGATATCGGGGTCGATGTGAGGCATATCGCGGAAAATTGCCGTAGTGACGTAAAGGTGAAAGGCGTCGCGGCAGGCCGTGCCGAAGGATCGTTCACAGGGATGGCTTACGTGGCTCCCGGAGCACAGCATACCCAGGCGGTGCAGCAAAGCCGGAACCTGCTGATAGGATCGCAATCGAGAATATACGCGCAGCCACGGCTGGAGATTTATGCCGACGACGTAAAATGCAGCCACGGGGCGAGCGTGGGCGAACTGGACCGCGAAGCGGTATATTACATGCGCCAGCGCGGGCTGGACGAGAAGCAGGCTCGCAACCTCCAGTTACATGGTTTCGTGAACGACGTGCTTGGCAATTGCGGGTGCGAGGAGTGCTGCGAATGGATGCGCGAAATGGCTTATTCTAAAATAGACCTGCTGTGATATTCGATCCGTTGAAAATACGCGCCGATTTCCCCATTCTTTCGCGAATGGTGAACGACCGTCCGCTGGTGTACCTCGACAATGGTGCCACAGCGCAAAAACCTGCGGTGGTTATAGAGACCTGTGACCGGCTAATGCGCGAAATGAACGCCAACATTCATCGTGGGGTACACTTCCTAAGCGAAGAGTGCACCCGGTTATATGAAGAGGCCCGCGAAGAGGTGCGCTCGTTCATAGGAGCCGGGAAACGCGAAGAGGTGGTATTCACTTCCGGCGCCACGGCTTCCATAAATACTGTGGCTTACAGTTTCTCGGAGCGTTATATAAGCCGGGGCGACAACATTGTTGTCAGCGAAATGGAGCACCACTCCAACATAGTACCGTGGCAATTGGTTTGCGGACGCATCGGGGCCGAGATACGTGTGTTGCCCTTCGACGATAGCGGACGGCTGCGCGCGGAAGCCCTTGAGGGCCTGATAGACGGCAGGACGCGGATAGTGGCTGTAACGCAGGCGTCGAACGTACTCGGTACGCGCCCCGATCTAAAACATATCGTCGAAACCGCCCACCGCCATTCTGTGCCCGTGCTGGTCGACGGCTGCCAGGGAATAGTCCACGGAGGGGTGGACGTAACCGCACTGGATTGTGATTTTTACGCTTTCTCGGGACATAAACTTTATGGGCCCACAGGCACGGGGGTTCTTTATGGCAAAGAGCGGTATCTTAGCGAGATGCCTCCTTTCATGGGCGGCGGCGACATGGTAGGCACAGTATCGTTCGCCGGGACCACATTCGCCGAACTTCCGCTGAAATACGAGGCCGGAACCGCCAACTTCATTGGTGCCGTGGGAATGGCCGAAGCGATAAGGTACATCCGGGGGTTGGATATGAAAGAGGTCGCCGCACATGAGCACGCCCTCGGCCAATACGCCACACATTTATTGTCGAAGATCGGCGGGGTGCGCATATATGGCGATGCGCCGGATAAATGCAGCATCGTTTCTTTTACGGCCGACGGCGCCCATCATTACGATATCGGGATGATACTCGATAAAATGGGTATAGCCATACGGACGGGGACCCACTGTGCCGAGCCGGTCATGCAGCACTACTCGATAACAGGTACCTGCCGCGCTTCGATGGCGTTTTACAACACGATGGAAGAGATGGAAACCTTCGCGAAAGGCGTGGAAAAAGCATTGAAAATGCTGCGTTGACAAGATTGCCGGATATTGTAAACGCGAAGCTTATAAGACCGCACAACATGCGCAGGCGGAAACAATAGTTGCGGGAAGTCTATCCCGATCTCCCGCTGAAAACCAGAGATACGACACCTAAACTGTAAAACAAAAAATGCCTCTCATTGTTCTCGAAGGGCTCGACGGAGCCGGGAAATCGACCCAGTTAACCAAACTGCAGGAATTGTTGCGCACAAAAGGCATGGCATACGAGTACCTCCATTTCCCGAGGTTCGACGCCCCGTTCTACGGCGATCTCATAGCCCGCTTCCTGCGCGGGGAACTGGGCGAGATAGATCGTGTAGACCCATATATCGTAGCACTGCTTTATGCAGGCGACCGCGCCGATGCCGCATCCCTTATCCATAGCTGGATCGACGAGGGGAAATATGTGATCCTGGACCGTTATGTCTACTCCAACATAGCTTTCCAGGGAGCCAAAACGCCTCCGGAAAAGCTGGAGGCGTTAACCCGTTGGATTCTCGACTTCGAATTCGGCTATAACCGCCTGCCGCGGCCCGACGTCCAGATATTTATGGACGTCCCGTTTGAGTTCACGCGTAGCCGCCTCTGCGGGCAACGCAAAGGCGACGACCGCAATTATCTTAACGGGGCGAACGATATCCACGAAGCGTCGCTCGATTTCCAACGGCGCGTAAGGGATGTTTACCTTGCCTGTGCCCGCAGAGGCGATATAAATATTGTCGACTGCGCAGACAAAAGCGGTGCGATGTTGCCGCCCGATGCTATTTTCGACCTTATACGCAAACAACTTTCCATCTAATAGATAACGTTATGAAAATATTAAAATTTTCCCTGACATTATTGGCAGTCCTTGTGGTAATGCTGTTTTGTTATTATGCTTATCTGGGCGGCTTGCGCAAAGTCGAATTCGTGCCTGAAATGACGGGTGGTGAAACCATAGTTTACGAAGAAATGACCGGTGACTACAGTCGTACACCTATGGTACAAAACAAAATATACGAGGCGCTGTTGCTCGACAGCGTGGACACGTTCAAGGGAATAGGCATATACCTCGACAATCCGGATAAAGTGGAGACGAGCCGGTTGCGGGCCGAAGTGGGATGCATACTGGAGAACGCCGATTCGGCTACCATCGCCCGCCTTTCGGGCAAATATAAAATAAAATACATCCCCCGGGGGAGATATATAGCAGCTGAATTCCCTTACGAAAACAGGATGTCGGTAGTGGTTGGACTCCTGAAAGCGTATCCCGCCCTCGATAAGTACATGAAACAGCATCCGGAGACCGGCGAGGGAGCCGTGACCGAAATATACGATATTCCCGCAGGCAAGATAATATACAGGAAAGAACTTCTGCCGTAACCTGTAGCCGGGAAGAAAGCTGTATAGCCTTACATTGAAGTTGTCCTTATACAGTCGTCTATGAATTTGTCTCAAACCTGAAATTTAAATATTACCGATATGAAAACAATCAAACTCCTGTCTGTCATCTGCGCCGCTATGGCCATGCTTGCTGTATCCTGCAATACACAGCCGGTTCAACAGAGCGTAGAAGGCACCGTGGTGGATGCCACAATGAACAATGTGATGATCGTAACCGCCTCAGGCGACACGGTGAACATCAGCAGCATGGATGCCGACCCGGCCAAAGTGGAAGGTGTGATGCCCGGCGAAGAAGTCCTTGTTACCTACATGCCCGAGAAAATTGAGGGAGGTGAAATAAAGAAAGCCGTAGGGCTTACCGTAATCAAACACATCCCCGCGTTCTACATAACAGGCACATGGGTGGAGCCTAACCCCATAGATCCGGCCGCCAAACAAGGGTTAACCCTCAACGAAGACCGTAGTGCGACGTCGGTCGGCATGGCCACCCTGTTATTCAAGTCATGGGATATAGACGGCGACATGCTGATACTGAAGAGCGAAAGCATCGGCAACCGCCAAACAATAGAGGCAATCGACACTATGCATATAGTCAAAATAGACGCCGATTCCCTGATCCTGCGCCGCACAAACGCCACAATGTGGCGACTGGCGAGGGATTGAGATTCTGGGAGGGACCCACCCCCTACACAGCCTGACTGCTGGCCGCAGGCAGGTGCCACACGTGACAATCCCAGGTAGTTTTTGTGTGCAATATGCACAAAAACTACCGGGGATTGTTTTGCTTATATTTAGAAACTGTTTAATCTTCCTATGGAAAAAGATTTAAGTATATTCCGGTGATGATTTTTGCGTGAAAATAGAGGAGTATAGCGGTGTTCTATGTAACGAAATTTTCACGCGAAAAGCGGCCCGGAAAAATTTATAATACTTTCCATAGGAAATTTAAACAGTTTCTGAGAGTCTGTCTAAATTCCACCGCGGAAAGGCACGGCAAACAACAGGGAAAAACCAGGATTGATATTATATAGCCAAATAAATTTTTACAAATTGCGCTTCCCTGTCCGACTATCTGCTCCGCATAGTTATACCATCTGCGGCGTGCGGCATTATCTGTTATTTTCCAAAGGCATTTCAATATCCCTCCAATTACGCTTGTCTATTATCGTGCCGCCACGCAGTAGCACGACCCCCACCCTCGCCCTGAGCATCGTTATCATAGCCTTCGAATCCATATTATACAGCGGCACAACCTGTGTTCCGAAGTGATAGGCAGGCAAAGCGTAATCTTCGGACACATAGCTATCTACCCGGTCAGACGTTACACATACCACCCGTTCGCCATGACTATTGGCCCTGGAGGCCACATATTCCAGACGGGGCAATACTTCGGGGGAGATATCTCCCAGGTGTAAAGCACATATCAGCCACACACGCCCCGTATCGGCCAACAACTCTGCAGTAATATCGCCGTCGGGACCAAAAATCGCAAAATCCCGTATCGCACTGCGGTCTTCTCCGCTCGTTTCTATGCGCGTATCGACATATTCCCACCTCACTGTATCATACCAATCGGTATCTTCCAGTGAAAACTCCCGGGTTTCGCCTGTTGTGGTATTGCGGTATATAAGGGTCGTTTCGACCTCTGTCGTGCGTCCGGTAGCCATTGCCTCGGGTATATTAACCCCTTTTTTATAAGGCAGGAAATCTATTACCGGAAGGTGCATGTAGCTGTATACTCCCAACAGCGAAACAGCGACCCATATTATCACCAGGTTTGACAGCCGCAAAATCGTCAAAGGCCTGACGTCGGCGTGACGGGCGCTCATGTAAACAGCCACACTCATCGGGAGTATGACCAGATTCTTAAAAAATGTCTGCCAATTGGTGAGGTGGATCGCCTCGCCGAAGCATCCGCAATCCTGCACCGGATTCCACAGCGCCAGCACAAAAGTCAGCACCGTGAAAAACATCATGGACAGCATCGTCAGCAGTGAGGTGAATCTCAGCGCTAATCCCACAAGCAACGCTACCCCGAGAGCCATTTCCAATGCCGGCCACCAGATGGCAAAAGGAAATGCCGCAGGCGATAAAAAGCCTAATCCGAAAGCCGAGAAATATTCCCGGAACAAAATCATACCTCCCCAGGGATCGACTAATTTTGTAAATCCCGACAACATGAAAACCGCCGCCAACAAATAGCGAAAAACGACTATAAGTATGCTCCTCCAATTCTGCATCATCTTCTGCCAGTGGTTTATCGCCCGCAGGATAGGCACGGGCTCCATTTTGTGCAAAAATAGTCATTTAACCCGTAAAGCGGGTTGCCATTCGACTAAAAATATTACCTTTGTAGCAAATTGATAAAAATGAGCCCGGCACCGGACAACATTCCAGGCAAAACTATCGAAAGGCTTAGCGAATACAGGCGTACATTGCTGACCTGTCATAAGCAGGGGATAACCCACATATTTTCACACGTACTTGCCGGAATCCACGGTATCACGGCAGTGCAGGTAAGGCGCGATCTGATGCTGATCGGGTTTTCGAGCGACACAAAGAAAGGCTACGATGTCCAGGTGCTGATAGACTTCATAAGTTCGATACTCGATTCCCAGGCACCGGTGAACATCGGCATCATCGGGATGGGACACCTGGGGCAGGCGTTGACACGTTATTTCAACGGTAAGAACCTAAGACTCAAAATAGTGGCAGCATTCGACATCGACCCGGCCAAGGTGGGTCAACAGATCGAGGGTGTGATGTGCTACCCTATGGAGGAGTTCGAGAGTTGGGTTTCGCAGCTGGACATCAATATAGTGGTGGTATCTTCGCCTTCGCGTGTGGCGGCCGATCTTGTAGTGCCGATAATCAATGCCGGGATAAAGGGAGTTTTAAATTTCACATCGAAGCCGCTCAATTTTCCCCAGGGAATCGTTGTGGAGAACTACGACATAACGACACTGCTTGAGAAGGTAGCGTATTTTGTAAAAGAGAACGAAGAAAATAATATATAGGAAATGAGAGTTTATTACGGTTTTGACAACCTTGAGCCGATACGTAATCCAGTAGTCACTGTCGGCTCTTACGACGGGGTCCACGCAGGACACCGCGAGTTGCTGGAGCACATCAAGGAGATGGCCCGCGAGGTTGAAGGAGAGAGTGTGGTTATAACTTTTTCGCCCCATCCGCAAACGGTTCTTGGCAACAGGGGCGAGCGCATAAAGATAATCAATTCGTTGGCTGAGAAGATCATGCTTTTCGAGTCGATCAAAATCGACGTGCTTATCATAGCTCCGTTTACCGAAGAGTTCAGCCGCCTCTCGTCGTATGACTATGTGCGCGACTTCCTTATCATGAAAGTAGGCACCCATACCCTGGTGATCGGTTACAACCACCACTTCGGATTCAACCGGGAGGGCGATTTCAGCTATCTTCAGCAGTTACAATCGGAATTCCGGTTCAATATATGCGAGGTACAACGCAAGGATATCGACAAGCACAAAGTCAGTTCGACCGTAATAAGGCACCTTATATCGGAAGGGGAAATGGATCAGGCTGCCAAATTCCTGGGTTACAACTATTTCATAGTTGCCAAACTGGATCACGACAATAGGGTTACACTGGACGATCCGTTCAAACTGACGCCTCCCGCCGGGACTTACCGTATACAGCTATGGCAGGATGGCTACACGAGTTGCCGGTCGCTGTATATCGAGGGTGGTGAGGAAAATACTCAGTCAAACAACAACGAGACAGACGATGCGCCGGGAATGATGACGCTCAGTTTACCGCAATGCCCGCCTCAAACCCGGTTCCCACCGGTATCTACTCCTCCCAAAGGGTATTGCGTAATCACGTTTTGCTGATTATAAGTAAATTAGAAAGCGAAAAGGGATTTTATTTGAAAACAGCGGCTGAGGCTGCTGTTTTTTTTGTACTTTTGCTGAAATATAGTAGAGGCCTGGAGCGATTTTGCGGGCCCGAACACGAAGATTGCCAGGGCGTATCTCATAGTCTATAACTATAAACTTCACAACCATGTCTTTCATCGACGATAAAATTCAAACCGAAGGACTTACCTTCGACGACGTTCTCCTGATTCCGGCATATTCGGAAGTGCTCCCCAGAACGGTGGATATATCGAGCCGTTTTTCGCGCAACATTGTGCTGAATACGCCTATCGTCTCAGCGGCAATGGATACGGTTACAGAGGCCGACATGGCCATAGCGCTGGCACGCGAGGGAGGCATAGGAGTGATACACAAAAACATGTCTATCACCGACCAGGCCGCGCAGGTGCGTAAAGTTAAACGGGCGGAAAACGGGATCATCTACGATCCGATCACCATTACAAAAGACCGCACGGTGGGCGATGCGCTGATGCTGATGAAAGAGAACCGCATCGGCGGCATCCCTGTTATCACGGAGGATAACACACTGATAGGGATTGTCACCAACCGCGACCTTAGGTTCCAGCGCGACATGAAACGCCCTATTGCCGAAGTGATGACGAGCGAAGGTTTGGTTACGACACACGATATCGACCTTGCGCACGCTTCGGAGCTATTACTCGAACACAAGATCGAGAAATTGCCTGTAATAGATAAGGCCGGCAAATTGGTAGGACTACTGACATATAAAGATATAACCAAAGTTCAGGCCAATCCCAATGCCTGTAAAGACAACAAGGGGAGACTCAGGGTCGCGGCAGGAGTTGGTGTGACTTACGACACTCTGGAGCGTGTGGCCGCGTTACATGAGGCTCAGGCTGACGCCGTGGTGCTCGATACTGCCCACGGGCACACGAAGAATGTGGTGGATATGCTCAAAAAGATCAAGTCGGCATTTCCGGGCCTCGACGTAGTGGTGGGAAACATCGCCACAGGTGAGGCTGCACGTTATCTGGTCGATGCGGGAGCAGACGGGGTGAAAGTCGGTATAGGACCCGGTTCGATATGTACAACGAGAGTTATTGCCGGGATAGGAGTTCCGCAACTCTCGGCAATATACGACGTTGCCAACGCAATAAAAGGCAGCGGTGTCCCGGTGATCGCAGACGGCGGTTTGCGCTACTCGGGCGATGTGGTCAAAGCCATAGCTGCCGGAGCCGACTCGGTAATGGCCGGGTCGCTGTTCGCCGGGGTGGAAGAGTCGCCGGGAGAGACGATCATCTACAACGGCCGTAAGTTCAAGTCGTACCGTGGTATGGGATCGCTGGAAGCCATGCAGCAGGGCTCTAAGGACCGCTATTTCCAGGACATGGAGGACGACATCAAAAAGCTCGTGCCCGAAGGAATCGCCGCGAGGGTACCCTATAAAGGAGAAGCCAGGGAGGTCGTTTATCAACTGGTCGGAGGTCTCAGGGCCGGGATGGGTTATTGCGGCGCAAAGGATATAGAAACCCTGAAGCAGGCGCGATTTATCCGCATTACTTCGTCGGGAATGCTCGAAAGCCATCCGCACGATGTGGCTATCACGCGCGAAGCGCCTAACTATAGCCGTAGCGAATAGCAAAATATACGGCCATGATGGAGCACTCGGTTGAAGTCAGAGTCCGTTACAAGGAGACCGATGCAATGGGTATCGTCCACCACTCCAACTACGTTAACTACTATGAGTTGGCGCGCACCGAATTTCTGAGGGGACGGGGCATAACCTATCGTGAAGTCGAAGAACGGGGGATAATGATGCCAGTATTGCAGGTCGGAATGGATTTCCATGCCCCTGCGCGGTATGACGACCTGCTGACGGTGAAAACATTCCTCGACGAGATGCCCGCAGCAAAGATGCGTTTCCGTCATGAAATCTACAACCAGCATGGAATGTTGCTAAATAGCGGGTTCGTGGTGCTGGCATTCGTGAATTCTGCGACGCGCCGCCCATGCCGCATACCGGCATGGTTCGCCGGTGTGCTTTAAGGCGTATGTATTGACACGCTTAAATGACCTTCCGGAAATAGCCCTGAATCAGTCACTCTATTCATACGCCAATGGCTTCCAAAGTCTACTTCACCGACCTGAGATCACGCTCTTCTGCCAGCCTGCCCGAGAAACTGGAACGGCTGGTACGCAAAGCCGGTATTGAAACACTCGACTGCAAAGACCGTTTTACGGCCCTTAAAATACATTTCGGCGAACCGGGAAACATGGCCTATATACGCCATAATTATGCCGATAAAATCGTTTCAGTACTAAATTCCATTGGAGCAAGGGTATTTCTCACCGACTCCAACACGCTATATTCGGGCCGGCGGTCCAATGCGATAAACCATCTGTGGAGCGCTTTCGAAAACGGGTTCAACCCGATAGGCGTAAAAGCCCCGGTGATAATAGCCGATGGACTGAAAGGTACAGAGTATCGCGAAATTGCGATAAATGCCGAAATATGCCGCACTGCCAGGATAGGGTCGGCAATAGCCGACGCTGATGTGGTAGTGTCGATGACCCACTTCAAAGGGCATGAGCAGGCCGGATTCGGCGGTACGCTGAAAAATTTAGGTATGGGTTCGGCCAGCCGCGGCGGGAAACTCGAACTGCACTCCACATCCAAGCCCACTATCGTAAGGAATAATTGCACCGGATGCCGCCAATGTGTTAAGGATTGCAACTATAGCGCCGTGACGCTCGACAACGACCGCCGAGCGGTGATCGACTACGAGAGTTGCGTCGGGTGCGGACAATGTGTGGCCGTGTGCCGCTACAATGCAGCACAGCCCGTATGGAGCGGTTCGTCTGAGTTGATGAACAAAAAAACTGCGGAATATGCTCTGGCAGTATTAAAAGATAAGCCGCATTTCCACATCAGTTTCATTATGAACGTATCGCCCGAATGCGACTGCTGGGGCCATAACGACCTGCCTATTGTGCCCGATATAGGCATGGCGGCGTCTTTCGATCCGGTCGCCCTCGATCAGGCATGCGCCGACATGGTGATCAGTGCGCCTGCCATCAAAGGCAGTGTGGCGAATCCGCGGGGAGAGGTCGATTTGACTAACAAGGATAAATTCAGGTTGATACATCCCAACACCGACTGGAAAGTAGGGCTGGAACACGCTGAAAAAATAGGACTTGGCACAATGCGGTACGAGTTGGTCAGAATATAAGCCTGGATGAACCGCCGCCTGTACGATATCATTGAATACGACACAGGGGTCTTCTCGACGAGGTCTGATATCTTGTATCCCCTCCCCCACCGTATCGTCCGATACGGTGTAGCGGTGGCCGATGCGGCGTCCCTTGTCGGGCAGCGCCCGGAGCCACAGGTTACCGCCCGGTGTCGCAGTGAAATGTAGCGGCTTGCCGATAGCCTCCCGGCCGTATGCAGCGTCGGAGAACGACTCCCAGACGTGGAGTGGTGCCGGATAAAAAGTGGATCAGCCTGAAAAGCAGGTTGGGATAAAGAAAGAGTCGCATCTGCGAGATAAATAGAAAATTACGAGTACGAAATAACCCGCTAATAATTAGCGGGTTATTTCGTACTCGGAGCGGGGATCGAACCCGCACGGCCATCACTGGCCACAGGATTTTAAGTCCTGATAATTTGCCTATTTATATATATGATAATATGATTATTATGCGTAATGAGATTGAAAAATGATTGAAATATAAAGTAACGTAAATTTTATTCCGGTATCTCGTCCTAAAATAAGGTTATAGGGTTTTATACTTAAATTTACACTTTTAGATATACACTTATTTCAAGACGAGACTCTCTTGCAAAGATAATTTTTATTGCCGGAAAAACGAGGGAAGGTTACGAGCCGGTTATGGGGAATCTTAGAATATAACTTCAACGAATAAATTATCTGAGTCGGTGCAACATCCTGGTATATAATTCAAAATCGAGGCTGTTTAGAGTGAAAGCTCCTGTAACGCGAGCCGTGAGTGTTATGCGGAAGAATTTTGCGCTGGCCGGGGTTCGGCGTAGCAGTAAGTCACCGGATGTTGTTACGCTTTCGTCGCGTAGTACGAACCAATTAATGAGATCATAAGAACCTTCTATCTTTAGTGATACTTCAGCAGGCAAGGTCTCAGAGACAAGCCGGGTTACAAGGGTCTCGATGCGTTTAAATTCCGTGGAGCCGAATTTAAGCGGCCGTGTTGCAAGCAGGCAGGAGACCCCCGAAACATTCTCTTCGCTCTCGAAATCATAAAGTGTGTTTGACTGGTCGACGACGTGGTTATCGTTGAGTTTGAGCCCCGGAAAATCACGTGTGCTCCACTGCCCTTCCGGAATAGAGTACACGTAGGCATACCCGTAAGCAGGGTTATGCAGTAGCAATTCGTTGTAACGATGTTGAAAATGAAGGGTTGCGCCCGCAAAGAAATCTGTAGGAACATTGTTGTATGGGTCGTTAATAGCCTCGCTCAGAAGTTTCGCATAGCGCCCTTGGATTGCCATGAGCCCGCGTGAAGTGAGGTAAAATACATTATAGGCCGCTGCAACGGTCGAGGGATTGGTAATGCGGTCGTGGTTTATCGGGGTTAGGTTGGAGTAAACCACCTCGCCTTTGCCGTTTTGCAGAGCCCATATCCCTTCATCTGTGAAGATGTAGAGCGGGAATTCGCCGAACTTCGCGTCGGAGAGTTGGTCGGCTATCGAGTTGATGGCCCGGATCGGGACGGCGCTATCGCCGATCCTGTAGGATGAGGCGAACGGTAATGATAAAGGATTGTTGAGGCCCGATACCTGAAGCCGGTTGCGCTCGATAATAACGCCGGAGCCTTCTCTAATATTTGCAAGGTAAGGCTGGTCGGGTGATCCGTTGAACTCACCCAAGGGAGGGTATTTGTAGTCATCGGTCGGCTCGGAAATATGGAAGGCATAGTTGATTGCCGGAGCCTGATGCAGCTTCCGGTTATCGAGGTTATAGACCTGCCCGTCGGGTTTTCGCAGGAATAGCCCCATGTCAGTAGCGCGGTAATCCGGATAACTCACTATCCTGGTGCTCCCCAGGTAGTTCGTCATGCACCCTGCTGACTCTTTTATGGCATAGGCTGTTTTGCCGCTGGTCACGACAGAGGTGCGGATGAACGAGGCAGATGTGTCGGATTGAGATTCGGCGGTATTTTCGAGGCCGTAACCCTCGAATAGTTTTGTAGTCAGATCGCCCATGTGGAGGCGCTCGTTGTAGTCATGCAGCACGCCGGCCGAGAGAGTGTGCAGGTTCTGGTTGGGTTCGTAGACGGTGTTTTGCTCTATGTTTTTAAGCAGCGAATATCCTATAGTCAATGTATACTGCCCTGTTGCGGGAAAATCGTCGATGCAGATATCCTTGACCAGGTAGAACGGTTGGTCTATAAGGTCCTCCGGCTTTCCGTAGATTTTTGTGGAATCCACCTTGTGCTCGGTTTTCAGGTCATCCTCCGAAATGTAACCGGGGACCGAAACTATGCTTTGTATCTGGGAGCGGGTGAGTTTCGTGTAATCGTACACGGGGTTTATGCGTGTCGCGTATACGCTTACCCGGTCTATCAGTTCGCCGTTAACCGCATCTTTATCGATCTCTATCGAAACGGAACATTGTCCGCGCCGGCTTCTTCTGGTTTGAAAAAACAATTTCCAGAACGGGTCGGTTACTTTATTGTAAGGACACTTGATTTCGAGATATAATGCCTTTGTAGTTGTATCGAGCCGGTCGGCGCATACTATCACCTCATCCGGCTGAGCACTCCCGATATATCCGATGCTGCTGCTGATCTCAAGGCGCGACGGGCTGAGGCTGGTGCCGTCCTTCATGCGGAATACCGCGAACAAAGCGATATCGCCATACCATAGGTCATCCTTGCCATTGTTGGCCGGACGGTAAATTTCGGAGGACGATATGTCGTAAATGCGGTAATACAGCGCATCGACGTAGACTCCATTTTCGGTGCCTGGATTTGGAGGCGTACCTGCATGGGCTTTCAAATCTTTGTCGAGCCAATAAGAGGCATCGACATCGCCATACCCTAAATTCATGCAGTTTATTTTCGGCGGAGCCGGCACCTCATAGCGGGTGTATCGCCCATCCATAAAGATAAACTGGTCGAGGGTGCCCGTGGAGGTATCGCGCAGGATCAGCACATTGCCAAAATGTGTGATGGTACGCTCCGACCCCGCGGGCAGAAGGGTTTGCAGCGTCTCCAGATGTGACTTGGTCGATCCGTCCGGCTGGCGGTGATGGACTTCATGGACCGAGTTATCTTCCTTGACAGCGATAAAGCGGTCCGCAGCCGACGCAGGATGCTTGTAGAGGATACGATATTGCCCGGAGTCGGTGATGCGCACCAACTCCCGGAACGGTGCAGTATTATGCCACGCGCCGCCACTATAGCGCATATTGTGAAGCCGGGAGCAGCATCCGTCCTTTACATGCAGGTCGCTTTGGGAAGTATTGAGCCCGAGCAGGGGAACCGTTTCCCGCTTTCTGTCATTTGTCGCCATAGCCGTTGGGGTTATTGAGTTTGATGATGTGGTCGGATGCGGAGGCATCCATGATGTTGTAAATATCGAGTCTGATATGCTCCTCGGGATCGTCGCCGGGCCGGGCTCCGGTGCGGATGGCGTGTAGCATGCGCACAGCGCCTATAAGGTCCTTATCGCTCATGAATTTCACCTTTTCCGTAGAAAGACGGTTATTGAGTTCCTGCGAAGCGCGCACATAGGCTTCATTGATCAACCTGATCTGGTCGGCGGCACATTCGGTATCGGACAGTGTGATCACCTGCCGTATCTCCTCCTGTATATTCTCGGCAGCGGCCCTGAAACGATCCCTCTCCTCTTCGGGGAGTTTATCCCACATGCGCTTTACGGTCATGGCATGGGTGCCAAACTCCTTAGCCACCGCCTGGAAACTTCCCCGCTGGGCATAGCGGGTTAGTATCAACTCCCGTTGAGCCACATCCGATAATGAGTGCTTGTCTGTCTTGCCCCTGCTCATGGATTTGCAATATTATCCGCAAAATAGTCTATGCAAAAATAAATTAAATAGTTTATTTTACGGTGTATAAATAAATCATAAAGTTCAATTTGCAATGATACCGGCAATAATAGCAGCAGCGGCCAGCATCGGCAGCTCCATATGGGGCGCCATATCCGCGAACAAGCGCCGCAATAAGGCAGAAGAAGCCATGCGCAAAAAGAAGCAGGATTTGCGCGAGTGGCGCGACCGCGAGATGAACAGCAACTATGTGGACCGCGCAGATTCGCAGGCGGCGTTGCGCAAAGTTAAGGAGTATAACAAGGAGGCGCTCGACGCGATGAACACTAATGCCGTCAGGTCGGGCGCGACGGACGAAGCGAAAGTAGCCGCAGCGGGACGCCTCGGAAAAGGCTATGCCGGTGCCGTTTCACAGATCGCCGGTCTCGGGGCGCATCACAAGGACCGGGTGCAGGGACAATACCTCAACGCCACGGCCAACCTCGATGGGCTGGAGATCGGAAACCTGATGGATTCGTCGGGTGTGCAAAACATGGTCAGTGGTGTTGCCAATGCCGCCGGGCAGATCGGGTCGCTCTATTCGATGTACGGCAAGGCGGGCAAAGCGGGTAACACGAGCAATATGTCGACTGCTACGGGAACAAAGAATATGCTACCCGCAGGCAAGTTGGTGCAGGATGATCCATATATGAATCTGGTTTGATATGGCAACGACAATAAATACCCTTCAACCGGTTATGGAGGACGACCGTAATAATGTAGTCATCCCGGGTGAGGAAGTCAGGGAGGCTGCCGGCGTTACTGCGCAGCAGGCCGACCGGACAGCTACTACCACGACGGTAGATAACTCGGGATCGTCTCCCGCCGGAGGGTTTGCCTACACATTGACGGAAAGGCAACGCGAGGTCGACGACGCGTCCCGGCGGCGCGAAGCGGCGCGTGCAGCACGGCAAAAAGCCTATGAAGATGGGGTTGACATGCGCCGAATGCTGTTCGAGAGAAACCGACCTGTACGCGACGAGGACCGGGAGGCGCGAGTCCTCAGGTCGGCGCGAATCCAGGCGTTTGCCAACCTTGCATCGGCTATAGGTGCAGGAGTCGTAGGCACGGCCACCAAAGGATATGTGCCGGTCACCGGTAACGCTTTTCCGCACCAGGCGATGGACTATCTCAACAAATTGGAGGGAGATTATCTGACGCGGCAGCAGGATTGGCGTAAGATGGAATTGCGGAATGCCGAGGCGGATCAGGCCGGGCAGATGAAGATGCTCGAAGGCGACATAGCGGCGGCGGACGAAGATTTCCGTGACAAGGTGTGCCGCCGGGACGAACTGGAGGATATGCAACTTAAAACCCGGTTGAGCATTACCGAAAAGGCCGAATTGGAAACTCTGCGCGGTGCCATTGACAGCCAGTTGCAGGGACAGAAACACAAGGATGCGCTCGAATTGGAGAAGCTGCGCGGCAAAAATCGCAACACGGCGGCAGCGATACGGGCTTCGTCCGGCCGTGGCAATTCCGGATCGGGAAAGAATAAATATGCCGTTATCGACAATGGCAATGAGTTAACCCTCTCTGATGCCCAGGCGAATGCCAGCTATAATATCGCTTTGGAACTTGGGCGTATTTCTGCGCAAGGGACTCCTAAATCCTATACTACAACGGAGAAAGACATAAGCGGCAGCCGTACAATAACAAAAGAGGTCGGGTTTGATTTTGGCAAACTGCCTTACGAGGAGCGAAACCGCCTTATTCAGACCGGCTATGATGCGTTAAAATTAAGGAATGCCGGATACACGGATGCCGAGATAATAAGAGCTCTTTCAGACTAGGGCGTATTAGCATAAACGCTTACGCCCGCTTCCTATACTCTTTTAGCCCCCTGCTTCGCCTATTTTTCTTGCAATATTCCCGATATTCCTTCGGAAAATAGGCTCGCAGGGAACAAAAACAGCACTTAAATCGAACATAACCGTTTATGCTAACACACCCTAATGGAAAATATGGCAGAAATGACACCCAGGCGCCAATATGGTGAAGAAAATTGGACGCCGGAGCGTATTTCCCAGGCGGAGCAGATTCTGGGACGGAAACTGAATATTCAGGCCACACAAAATAATGGAGGTACAGCCGCGGGGCAAACTGCGCCCGTTGTTCACGGACGCTCCAGGGGTGAAGAGAATTGGACAGCGGAGCGCATTGCCAAAGCGGAGCAGATTCTGGGTCGGAAGTTAAATATTCCGGCGCCGCAAAGCAAACGGAGCGTGGTCTTTCCCGTTACGCAGCAACCAACCGTTCGCAACGCTAATACAACAACTGCCGCGTCGCAGCCTGCCGTACCTGCTGCCCCGGCATTTGCCGGGCAATGGCCCGGACAGGTTGTGATCCCGGGGGTCAATGCTCCGGAGGTTTCTCCGGACTTCAGGGCACCGATGATAAATCCCAACGCAGGGCAGCCCGTTCCCGAATCGCAGTATATGCCATTCAATCCCATAGCACGAATGTCGCCGGAAGAACGTGAACGATACGAAGCGCGCAGACAGCAGCAACGGGAGTACAAGGAATCTGTGCGCGCCAACGTAGCGGAGTTGTCGGCTAACTTGGATCGGGAGGTGGCTGGCTTGCATGCAAAATGGCGGGCCGATGACGACAAAAAGAGGCGGGATAATCCCCTGCTGTACGCTATGAGCAGCGGTCGCAGCGGAGGCGGTATCGGGGCTATGCCTTCACGGAGTTCACAATCCAATACCGACCCTCACTACCAGAATATTGTTGTTGCAAAACAGATGCTCGACCAGTCGCAGAAGATTATCGACCAGGCGGACAGGGAGACGGCATCAGACTCAAATTTCATCAAGGGAGCGGGGTACGGTCTCCGCGACGGGGCTTTCGATATCGGCACATGGGATATGGGGATCAGTGAGATGGCGAAGGCGAGCGGCCTGTACGTAGTAGCGCAGAAAGCCGACCGAGGTGAGGCTCTTACTCCGGATGAAGATATGTTGCTTACGGCTGCCGCCGTGAGTGCGGCGACGGAAGCCTTCTATGGTTCGACCCTGGGACACGGCTACAAAGCGGGCAGCGTAACGGCATTCTCAGTGCCTTTCATGCTCGAAATGCTTATCAATCCCGCTTCGGGACTCGGAAAGGGCGTGTCGAAATCGGTCGTTAAGTATGGGCTTAAGAAATTCGGCAAAGAGGCGATGAAAAGCGGCGTGGGCAAACTGGCCCAGGCAGGGGCGCGTGTGGCTGCTGACGTCGTCGGTTCTGGAACCATTACGGCCACCACTGGTGCTGTACATACGGCTGCCGATGCCGTATCCCGCAAAACAGGTCAGGTGCAGTTCGACGCAGACGGTAAAGGTAGAATCACTTACGGCGGGACCGAAGGGGGTGAGCAGAGTTGGGGCGCGGCGTTTGGCAAGGCTGCCGTCGCACGCACTATCGAGAACTACTCGGAGATGTTCGGCGAATATTTCCTGCCCATCGGTGCGGCACTGAAAGGCACATGGCCGATGCAGGCGTTGCGGGCTACCCGCATAGGGAAGGTGATCAATAACCTCTCCTCCTCCGACTGGGCGAAGGCGGTGCGTGACTTCGAGCGGCACTCCCAATGGCAGGGCACAGTGGCGGAATGGGGCGAGGAGGCGGTAGGCACAGCCCTTAACGCCATGTTTGTCGGGGACAGCCGGTGGTCGGACCTTACGGACGCCGATCAGCAGATAGATACATTCCTCGGGGTTGCCATGATGGGTGGCTTCATGTCCGCAATAAAGACCCCCGGCTACCGGACACCGGAGCACAGGGCGCGGAAAGATGTCGAACGGGCCGAAGAGTACGCCTCTCTTGTATTCGGGCCCGGGTGGAACGGCCTTCGGCTGAAGATAAACCGGGCCGCCACAAGCGATACGGGCGACGAATTGAACCTTGTGTTGACCGAGGTGCTTTCGTCGGATATGCCTGCATTCCAGAAACGGGCGGTGTTCGAATACGGAGCCCGTGCCAATACCCTGCGGGGTGTGATGCTGGCTAAGGAAAAGGCTGCGGACGAGGTGCGGCGGAACCCGGCGGGCGACACGGCAAAAGAGTCCCTGCTGGGCGCATTCTCCGAACAGGCGGGTGACCGGATATTTGACGAACCGGTGCGCGATGCTGCCGAAAAGGCCGGAGGGCGGATCATGCTCGACAGAGCCGAACAGGGTGACGCCTACCGTGAGGGGATTGTCCAATTCAGACGTTCGCTTGGATTCAGCGACGAAGCCGAAGCGCCGGGCGAAATGATAGCCCGCGATCTGATGGGTCCGTTAATGGCGGGGGATAAAAAGAGGGCGGCGAAAGAGTTCGCCCGTTCCGGTATGTGGTCGGAATTTATAGCCACTTCGTTTGCCGGAGCGGGACTACGGGTCATGGAGACAGACCACGGTGCCACTGCCAAAACCATGCGTAAGACCGAGGCGGAATCACTCGGCAGGATCAACGATACGGCACTGAAACAGTCCGTTTACGGGGCTATGCACCTCCCTACCATCGCAGAGCAGTCGGCGGCGTTGGCCGGCATCGACTGGAGCGCGGTGGCTCCGATGGATATGGCACTTGTGGCCGACTATGTGAAGGCGCGGACCGAAGGGACGATTTACCGTGGTGCCGGACACGGAGCAGTGAATGCGGAGCGCTTCAAGCCGATCAGGGAGTCGGTCATGCGGAACTTATACCGGGGTACGGACGGAATTCAACAGACCGGAGAAGTAGTCGTAGGATCGACCGCCGGGGGCCGTTATGCTGTGATCGCCGGAGATGTAGAAGGAGGCAAATCGGGTATGGTACTGGCTGCCGACCGTAATGGTAACGTCCGGCAGATGCCTGTGTCGGAATTTACAGGGTTCGAGCGGCACAATGCCCGGGATTACCTCTCGCAACGTTATGAGGAGTTGGCAGGGTCTAATCACGAGGCTATGCAACTGGAGGATGCACAGCGCGAAGTGGAAGACGCGCGTGCAGCGGGCATCCCGGTCGAGGTTGCGCAGCCTGCCATAGTGAGTTCTGTGCAGACATATACGAACGGCGATGTGGTTATGACAACCGACGGGCGCGAAGCGACGATTTACGGGCGCCATGGGATGGGATACCGGGTGATATACAATGACGGTGAATACGAAGAACATGGCATCCTGAAATATACCGACATCGCGGCCGATGCAAAGCCGTCCACACCCGTAGCCGAACTGAGCGAATTTAAGGATATTCCATCCGGGGTAGAGGACGCGGGACAACCGGCCGGGGAAGTGATCGAGGAAGTGCAGCAGCCGGAAATTATCAACGAAGAACCGGCTCAGGCGGAGACGGAGGCCCCGAAGTGGGAGGAGATCGACGAGATTCCGCTTGATAAAGATGGTGCTCCCGATTTTACCCGTATGAGCCCTGTTATGCTCGGGCAGCAACTGGAGCAACTCTTTGGCAGCCGTCAGGAGGCGCGGGACACCATCGTGCGCATGATCGAGTCCAACCGCCAGGAGGCGGAGAAACTGGGTGCGGAAAAACCGCGTACGCCGGCTGAATTGAACAAGTATGCCAAACGCCTTGCGGCTATCCGCGAAGATGCCGTAAGGCTCGACAGGGCGTTGTCGCGTTATGGCGATATGGCTCCCGCTACAGTCACGGTCGCCGCGGCTCAAAAGCCAACGATACCCGTCAGAAAAGCAGTTGAAAAAATTCCGGGAAAGCAGAAAAAACGTAAAAGCCAAAAGACGGGAAATACTTCCGGTGAGAAGAAAATTTCCAATAAAGAGTTTCTTGCGACGCTGGGCGATCTGGTATCTATCGAAGATATAGCATTACGTGAGATAGCCGCTGGCAAACGCTTTGCATGGAACGACATAGGCGTAAAGCGCGGACTGGCTACGGAACTCGGATTTAAAGGCAGCAAAGAAGAATTCACCAAGAGAATAGGCTTGCTAAAACAGAATGGTGCTACGCTTGACCAGTGGGCAGAACAGCTCTATGGTAATCATGGAAATAAAACTGAGACGGAGCACCGGGCCGGGTTCGGGCCTTTCTTCAACGCGGACGACATTGAGATCAAGGACATTCTACTTGACATTATGTATCGCATTTATAACCCTGCAAACGCCCGTAAAATCCTTGAAGATATGCACCGGGACCGTGGGGCAGAACATGCCGAGGCTATTGCTGAGTGGGAAGCGGAACAGGACACCCTGCATAATGAAGGTAGGCGGCAGGAATTAAATTCATTACCGGATGACTCCAGTGAAATTTATGACCGGTTATTTTCAGAAGAAAAAGTATCTTTACAAAATCAAACGAAGGAATACTATGGCGACAATATTGGAAATGACGATGCAGGAACTGGAGAAAGCGAAATCCAGCGCGATAGCCAACGCATGGCTATGGAGCCACGACGAGGATACGGACCCGTTGTGGATCTGGGCGGAACTGCTGAGATTGTCGGCGGAGAAGAATCCGGAGGAAGCGGAGGAGATATTCGCCGGGGCCCGGGAAGTATTTCTGAGTCAGTTGAAGGAGGCCTGTACAGAAGAGGAGCTGAACGAGGAAGCGACAGTGGACTCGGAGGGAGAGGTGAATTACATTACACTGGAATTAATGAGGAAAATAGGGCGGGACGTGCTGAAACTATCCTGGGAGAGCACCGCCAGGTTTCTGGCGAAAAAGAAGGGGATATCCCTCAGAGAAGCATCGGGTCAGATGAAGGCTCTGACGGAAGCGCGACAGTGGGAGAAATTCATCATGTTGATCAACGGGGAAGAGCTGGAAGAGGGCTCCCTATAGCCGAGCAACAGATAGCCGCTCGCAAAAATGACGAGATCGACGGGCGTATCGGGGAGTTGCAGCAGCAGTACCAGCACAAAAAATCACAGTACGACAGCAAGAAACGCGAAATAGGGTCTGCCTACGAAGAGGACAGACAGGGGGCTCTATTTGCCGAGCCTGCGCCACAGGTGGAGCCGGGGGCATTGTTCGACGTGCCGCGTGATCTGTCGGAAAGTAATATCGGCACTGTGCTACAGCCGATCCGTGAAGAGATGGAGCGCATAGAGCGTGAGATCGAGGATGCGGAGGCCGGGCGCGACAAAGCCGTGGAGGATGCGATTCAGGCACACCGGGCACAATTATCCATCGAAGCGGCAGAGGCTGCGGTAGATATCGACCCCAGCCATGCGCAAAAAGAAGCAGGAAACTACCGTAAGGGACATTGTACTGCCTTCGGGTTCGATATCACCATCGAGAATCCCAAGGGCTCGGTACGTTCGGGTGTTGACGCCGACGGCAAGGAATGGTCGCAGCAAATGAACCACACTTACGGGTACATCAAAGGCACGGAGGGGAAAGACGGCGACCATATTGACATCTTCATCGGGAACAACCCGGCCAGCAGTAAAGTGTTCGTGGTCGATCAGGTGGACCCACGTAGCGGAAAATTCGACGAGCATAAGGTAATGCTGGGCTTCGACTCCATCGAGGCAGCCGAAGCAGCCTATCGTTCCAATTATGAGAAGGGATGGCAAGGTCTTGGGGCGATTACCGAAACTCCGCTCGACAGCTTCCAAAAATGGACTGAAGGTGATACGCGGAAAAGCAAGCCTTTCTCGGAATACAAGTCCGTCAAACAGGACGCATCGCCAGTAGCGGCAAACACACCTTCTTCGAGCCGTTCAAAGAAAATAGACGATTTCGGAGAGAAGATAGGCGGCGCCCGCAAGGACCTTGCTGCGGAGTATATATCCCGGCTGGGGGAGATGACCGACAAGCGCCTGATGGCGGAGCCTTTGTCGAAGGTATTCCCAAAGCCTGATTTTACGAGATTGGTTGCTGCCGGGCATCTCTCGGAAGAAAACGCCCTGTTCCTTCGCTACATTTACGAGAACCTGCCTGTAAAGCCGCGCCAGTTCTATCTGCTTAAAACGTGGGTTGGAGAGGTGCAGCAGGTTGCTTCGGTAGTCGGAGCAATGATCCAGGCGAATCCGGCAGGCGATCCGTTGGCCGACTTCATACGGAAACATAAGGAGGCGGGCAAGAAGCATGTCGCCCGTGAAGCCGAAATATTCGTCGAGGTGGCCAAAGCATTCGGATTCCCCAAAGAAGAATTCAATCCGGGTAATTATAGCATCACTACTACCAGGGGCTCGAATAACTATACCATAATGCGGGGACGTTTTATGGTGAAGAGCTACGGAACCCTTCCGGAGGCTATCGATGCACTTCGAAATATCCTCGTCGCACCAAAGGCGGCGAGAAATGTGGCACTTAACGTATACATCAATCGAAGCACAAAGGAGGTCTACATCGGCAAGCCCATGCAGGGCAAGTTCCCTTTCAAGCTGAAAGGTGATTTTAAAACGTCTAAAGACGCTTTCGAGTATCTGAGAGAAAACCGGGCGGAGTTGGAAGCCTTGTGGAACCGCATCAGTGCCACACCCGAAGAACGCAGGGCCACGAACAATCCCCGGCGGGGCGTGGACTGGCGTAACGGCAGGGATGTTACCCCCGGGCAGTTCACCGAAACGTTCCGTTTTCGCGGTGTTGAATTCGGCAACTGGGTGACGGGCCCGGAGCGGCAGCAGGCTCTCAACGACGCTTACGATGCGCTCATGGACCTCTCCGGAGTGTTGGGCAAATCACCTGCGGCGTTATCGTTGAACGGAGAGCTGGCTCTGGCATTCGGCGCCCGTGGCGGCATGGGCACAGGCTCGGCGTCGTCGGCACATTACGAGTCGGACAAAGTGGTGATAAACCTCACCAAGACACGCGGCGCCGGCAGCCTTGCCCACGAGTGGTTTCATGCGCTGGACAACTATTTCTCGCGGCATCGTGGAGAATGGACAGAGTATATGACCAACATGCCGCGCCGCAAAACTACGAAAACGGATCAGGCTGACGAAACGCGGCAGGAGGTATTAGATGCGTTCAGCAACGTAATGGCGGCCATAAAAGAGTCCGGGATGCACTCACGTTCCCTGTCGCTCGACGAACCCAGGATGAAGAGCTACTGGTCCAGGAACATAGAGATGGCTGCCCGAGCGTTCGAGAGTTATGTGATCGAAAAACTCGACGCAAACAACGAGTCCAATGACTTTCTGGCCAACTATAAGAACGTGGGCGAATGGATAAACCAGGTCGGATTCTCCCTCGAAAATTATCCATACCCGAATGCGGATGAAACGCCGGCGTTCAGGGAGAAATTCGACCAGCTTTTCGACGCGATACAGGAGAAGGTCGACGCTCAAACAGGCAATACACTTCTATTCCGTGACACAGAGGCTGCAGAAGAAGAAACATTAGAGCAGGAGCGTACAGGCATTATTGCCAGGGCGGAATCCGATGGCACCTATTTGAAGGCGCCCAACGGGGAAGCTACTAATCTGTCGCCCGAACAGTGGGTGACGGTGCGTACCCGTGCGTTCAAAGAGTGGTTCGGCGATTGGGAAAACGATCCCGGGAACGCTTCGAAGGTTGTCGACGATAACGGGGAACCTATGGTGGTTTATCACGGGACCCGCGAGGAGTTTACCGTATTCAGGACAAAGAGCAATGATTTGCGTGACGCTAACGCTGCATTTTTTACAGATAAACTCCGGGTCGCGAAAGATTACGGGGGAACCGTCGTGGAAGCGTTCCTGAATATCCGTGATGCGGTGCGATTCGATGCCGGACATAAGCCTTACGGCGATTATCAAGATGGCGATCATAACCATATCGAGAATATCGTTATCAAAGCCTCGGAGCATAGCACCCCTGAGGATCGCACCGGAGTTATCATAACACGCATAAAGGATTCGCAGGACGGCATGCGCCGGAGCTTTCCGAGTTCTACGGTTTATGCCGTGTTCCAGCCTGAACAGGTAAAGTCGGCCACAGACAACACCGGGGCATTCGATGCGGCCATTGCCGATATCCGTTTCCGGAATGATAATGTAAAGGCATCCGGTAAAATCACCTCTACTATTATAGAGGCGACTGCGGAAGCGCTACGTACCACGGTCCGCATCGTAAGTAATGTGGACGATATAGAAGACCCGAGCATCGACCGGCAACGCCGCAAGCGCCGTTCGAAGGGATGGTACGATATGAAAACGGGCGAGGTGGTTGTCGTATTGCCCAACCATGTCAGTGAGGCCGACGCCCAGGCCACGGTGCTGCATGAGGTGGTCGGGCACAAAGGGATGGGGGAGCTATTCGGGAAGCGGTACGACCACCTTCTTGCGAAAGTATGGGATTCTCTGGACGAGCGGACCCGTGCTAAGTTGTCGGCTAAGTACGACAGCCCGACCGTGGCTGCCGAGGAGTATATTGCGGGGATGGCCGAGGGCAATGTTACTCCCGGCAGGTTTATCCGTGTTATGGCTCAGGTGCGGGAGTGGCTGCGCGAAGTGCTGCATTTGGATATAAAGGTGTCGGACAACGATATCGCCTTTATGCTGTGGAAGGCGAAGAATCGTCTGGCCACGGGAAGCTCCGCGTTAGCTGTGGCAGAGTTGATAGCCCGTGAGAGGACTGTTCGCCGAAAACTTTATGGCGGTACCGAAGATTACCGCTACCGCAACCTGTTCGGGGACGATGCTACCGGGGGGCAGGTACATCATGCCGTGGCGGAGTATGTGAGGCGCAACGGGGTGACGTCGCGCCTTCTGGGTAAGCGGTACGACGCTTTTGTCCGCAAATCCTACGAAGGGTTTGGAGAACAGGCCAAAGCGGTCGTAGGTTTGGGCCATGCTGATTCGATTCATGCCGCCAAGAATTATATGGCATCGGCCAATATGGAAAAGCTGCTCGGGGAAGATGGGTTCAGCAGATTCATAGCCGACCTTGTGGAGGAACTGCCCGAGGAGAAACGTCAAAGTCTTGCCCGGCGTAAGTCTGAAAGAGATAGTCTGCGCTTTGAACAGGAACGGCGCAGCCGGGAGCGGGATTGGTTCGATCCGAGAAATAAGAATGCTGCTTTCCTGGCGTCGGGGAAGGTGTTTTATGCACGGAAGAATCCTCTTTTCCTCACGAAGGACCAGCACATAAGGAACTGGCAAGATTCGCATTATGCTGTAAAAAAGTTTCAGGATCTGCTCGAAGAGAACTTCGGGTTAGAGGTGGATAGCTCTATGGATATCTATAATTCTTTGAATCATAGTGACAGCAAGGCGGCTGCAGCTGAGGTGCGATACGAAAAACGCTACATCCGACCGATGCTCAAAACGATGTCGGAGATAGTTAAGCGCACCGGGTTAACCACGGAGCAGGTTATCGACTACATCACCTGCGAGTCGGCCCTGGAGCGCCACGAGTCGGGTATCAACACCATTCCCACGAAAGAGAACGCGACGGAGCAGTGGAATATGGCGCTGGTGCAGGACACCATCCGGGATATGCACAAACGCACTTCGGGAACGGAACTGCTCGGAGAGTTGTGGGAAGCCATCGACAAGGCGAACCTGTTTATACTCGACACACTGGTCGACTCCGGGATGATCACTGCCGAGCAGAAAGCCCTGATGCGCGGGCACGGGTGGAAGCATTACGTGCCGTTGATTGGGTATGACCTGAAGGCAAACGAGTTGATCGATCCGTTGCAGGAGTACGATTTCGGGGAGGTGACACACAAAGTGAGCCGCGGGGTATATATGCCCAAGGCGGAGGGGCGTGCCACGAAACCGCACAACCCCATTTCCAATATGATACTTTTCGGGTCGAGAGTGATCAGGAAGACCAAGTTTAACGAAGCGTTACATCCCCTTGCCGATCTGTGCAGCAAAGCCCGCAGTGTGCGTGGAGCCCAGGCTACCGACCCGATATTCCAGATGCGTAAGATATATTATGCCCGGTTCATGGGCAAGTGGAAGCCTATCCCGCCCGATCAGACGCCGGACAAAGAGACCTTGGAGCGTTCGAAGGCCGTGCGGAAAAAGTTGAGAGAGATGGAGCGTAACCTCAGGGAGGCGGAACGCAACGGGAATCAGGACGATGCGGCCCACTGGCTGGCGAAGATCGAGGAGCTGCAGCCTCTGGAGGAGGTGCGCGAAATAGCCACCGACTTCAATGCCCGTGGCGAGATACCCACAGGGTTTAGGGAGGATATGGAGCGTTCGGTTGAGTACTATATAAACGGCACGCGTAATGTGATCACGTTCGCCGATCCGGCGATAGCCAGGGCGATCAACGGCGATATCATTAAATTGTCTCCGGGGATAGACCGAACGCTGGGGCGGCTCACCCGTTGGATGGCGGTATCGAACACGATGCTCGACCCGTCGTTTGTGATATCAAACTCGCTTCGCGATATCCAGCATGCTGCCATTGTCCATGCCATTGATAAGGATAGCGCATCGGTCAGGGGATTTGTCAAGAACCTGCCAAGCTCCTTCAAGCCTATCTACCGCGGTGTAACGGGTAAAGGCAAACCGCTTACGATGGCCGAGGCGAACGGCCTGGATGTAACAAACAGGGAGGACCGAGAGAAACTGGTTGCCATTTATGGCGAAAGACGCGTGCTCGACACCCTGTTCGACCTGTTTGTGGAGCAAGGCGGGCAGACGGGGTTTGTATTCACCAAAGAGCTGTCCGCCATTGAGAAGGACCTTAAACGGTATGTGGCTTTGCACTCCCATACAGGAAGGACCCTGTTGGGCCGCGCAATGAATAGTGCCAAATTCGATCACAAATTACAGGATGCGGAGCTTGTCAGAAGAAGGATAATGGAGTATGTCCAGGCTGTGTCGGAGATATCAGAGAACTGTTCCCGCTTTGCCACCTTCCTCGGGGCGCTGGATTCGGGAAAAGATGTGTTCGACGCCGTGACCGCCGCCAAAAACATTACCGTCAACTTCAACCGCCGGGGGAGATACTCCAGGGTGTTTGGGCTATTCTATATATTCTATAACGCAACGGTGCAGGGCCTGGCTCAGACGGCCAGAGTTGCAAAGCGAAATCCGGAGCGTTTCACTTTGTATGTTGTAAACTCTGTGGCTATCGGCTTTCTAATTTCGCTATTGGCCAAGTTGGCCGTGGACATAATCAACGGAGGCAGGGATGGAGATGGGGACGACGATGACAAGAAGTATTTTATTCCGCTTTATGTCCGTATGCAGAATATAGTGATACCTTTCTTCAGCGGCAAGGGATACGCCAAGATACCGCAACCGCAGGGGTTAAGGGTGTACCACGCCTGGGGTGCAATACTCTACGACGCCTCGCAGGGCTATATCCCCGCCGATGAAGCTGCAGACAAGATGATGAAGGCTATCTGGGAGGAGCACCTGCCGGTTCCCGCCCCTGAAAATGCCTCGTTTGCAAGAACGGTTACCCCGAGCGTAATGACCCCGTGGCTCGACTGTGTGCAAAACGAGGACACCTTCGGTCGCCCGCTAGGAAGGACGGCATACAACGAGACCACACCGGGCAGTGAGTTGGGTCTTAAAAATGCCAACGCCGCCATAACTCAATTCTGCCGCCGGTTGAACAGCATTGGCGGCGGAGATGAGACATGGGGTGCATCGGTGGAACGCGACGGGGATAAAAAGCCATGGAAAGCGCTGTTGTTCGAGTGGAATCCTTCCCACGTTCAGCATATAATGAAATCTTATGCCGGCGGGACAATTTACGGAGGCCGTTTCTTCTGGAATCTGAGAGATACGGGCAAGGCGATGATTAGCAGTGACATTGATGTCGAAGCCCGGGACGTACCCATATTTAACCGTCTTATCGGCCAGGCTTACGAAGAGCGCCCCCACGAAGCATACTACGAACGTATGAAACGTCTCGAACGCCTGCATACGATCTATACTAAATACCGGAAGGATGGTAACCCGAAGGCTGAGAACGAGGATTTGATCCGTAACGAAATCCGTTACCGGTTTTTCCACGAATTCGACAAACAGCGTAAAGCTATCCGCAAAGCGCTCGAAACCACCGATCCGCAGTCGAAAGAGTACGATGAGTTGAGTGAGCAGGTGTCCCGCGTGATGAAAACCTCCAATGATATCGACAACGAGATCGACTGGAGCGCCCCAGACTGGCAGGAGCAGTTGGACCGGTTGATAGAACAGCAAAACGAATAACCATATGATTACCAAGTTAGACCCCAAACAGATAAAGCGTCTGGCCCGTGCCGGGAAGAGCGTGACGGCGACCGTGCGGGAGCAGCGCAGCAGCTTCACCGCAGGCCGTGAGAACATGACCCTGCTCTACAACTGCGCCAACGACTGGAACGCCCTGGCCGAAATGCGGGAGAACCGGCGCCGCAACCTGCGCTACAAGAATGGCGACCAGTGGGGCGACGTGATCACGAACCCCGATACCGGCAAGCCGGTACGGGAGGATATATACATCAGCTCTCAGGGCAAGGTGCCCCTGAAACATAATTTTATCCAGCAGTATTTCCGCAATATCCACGGGCAGTTGCTTTCCAACCCGTCGCAGACGGTGGTCCATGCCCGGTGCGCCGACGAGAGCGACCTGGGGGATATGCTCACTAACACCGTGCAGGCCGCGCAGCAGGTGAACGAGGTGGCGACGCTCGACATTAACATGCTCGAAGAGTTGCTGGCAGCGGGGATCGGCGTGGCCAAGATCGGATATCAATACTGGAGCGAACGCAACCGCTACGACGCGCGCATCGACCTGGTGAACGCCAACCGTATATTCTTCAATCAGGATTTCGAGGACCCGCGCTTGTTGGACCTGCGACGCGTAGGCGAGATACACGACTACACATTCGACGAACTGGTGCGCAACTTCGCCCGTTCGAAGGCCGATATGGAGACCCTTGGTAGCGTCTACACACAGTGGCGCAGCGACATGCTCGAAGGTGCGAACCGCAGCAAGGACACGTTGCCGATGCTGGACTTCCACGGACTGACGGTGCTATCGAACAAATACCGTGTCGTGGAGGTATGGGAGCGCTGCGGGCGCTGGGTGCTCTACTGCCATGACTATCTGGACGGGACCGAAGAGGTCCACACCGGCCTCGGGATGGAGGAGGTTCGGCGTATCAACGCCGAACGCATCGCCCTGGCCGCCTCACACGGCATACCGGCAGAGGAAGTAAAGCAGATATACGCCGAACAGCAATATGAATACTACTGGCGGGTGAAGTTCCTCACCCCGACCGGGCTTTGCCTCAAGGAGATGGAGACTCCTTACAAGCATGAATCGCACCCGTACGTCTTCTCGGCCATGCCCGTCACCGACGGAACGTTCGTGCCGGTGATGTCGGATTTGATCGACATACAGCGCTACATCAACCGGCTTATCGTGATGATCGATTTCATTATGGGGTCGAGCGCCAAAGGGTTATTGCTTTTCCCGGAGGAGTGCCTGCCCGAAGGGTGGACCATAGAGGATGTGACACGCCAGTATGTGAAAACCAACGGCGTGATCATCATGCCGCGCGACGCTTCCAGCAAGCTGCCGCAACAGATCTCAACCAACGCCACCAACATCGGCGGATGGGAGATGCTGAAACTCCAGATGGACCTGATGGCTCAGATATCGGGGCTGTCGGGTGCCGTGCAGGGGCAGGTGTCGCGGCCCGGTACGGCATCGAGCCTCTATGCCCAGCAGGCGCAAAACTCGATGCTGAACTATACGCTGGTATTCGACCGGCACAATATGTTTTGCCAGAAGCGCGACGAGAAACTGCTGAAGGTGATCATGCAGTATTACGACGAGCCGCGCTACGTCGACACCAACGGCAAGGCGTTCCGCGACACGGCCAAAGTGTACTACCCGGAACTGGTGAAAAAGGTCACCGACTTCAACCTGACAACCTCCAAGAGCATGAATACTCCGGTATTCCGGCAGGCGGCCGACGAGATGCTGATGGAGATGCTGCGCGCCGGGCTCATCCCGCTGGAAGTATACCTCAACAATGCCTCGGTGCCGTTCGCCGACAAAGTCAAAGCCGACCTGGAGATGTTCAACAAACAGGCCGGGCAGGGCCAGATCGATCCGGTCCAGGTTGCCCAGCTCGGACAACAGGCCACAGCCAATGCCAACCCGCAAGCGATGGCATTGCTACAACGATATATGGGGCCGGAAGCCATATAGTCTACATTAAGCTTAATAAAATTACCCAGGGGCTTGAGGTTCCTGGGTAATTTTATATTTGGATATTGTATAAACATTCCCCTATGTCTGAAGGTTATCTTGCGGGTGAATTTTTCAGCCTAACAATCTGCAAGCAACATAACGTAGCAATGCCGTTATGCAGGTAGGCGGGCGCAATATCAATCACCCAAACTTAATTATTATGATTTTAAAAACTGATTTTTTGATGCGGTTTCGACGCAATTACGCGCGGCCGCTTTTTCTTTCGGCTCTTTTGCTATCTTCTGCAATTGGAGCCAGAGCGCAGAACTCTATTCTGATCGATGAGTTTAGAAGTGTCGACATGCCTTCTGCCGATGTGTGGAGTTTTATGAAGTATGGCAACACGCCTGTAAGCCTATATACCGGGGCGTTGAAACTCTCGATACCGGTATACGTCTATAAGAACGGCGATTTCGAGATACCAATATCTATCGACTATGCCTGTGACGGTTTTATCCCCAACATGCCGTCGGGATCAGTGGGCCACGGCTGGCTACTGAATGCCGGAGGCGTCATCACGCGGCAGGTGCGCGGAGTCCCCGACGAATATAAGGCGGGAGAATATCATCCTGAAGTACCATTTCGCCAATACATTTCTGACCGCAGGTCGGGCTATTATTCATATTATGAGCAGATGTGCACTACCTTGGATGCCAGGGCTTGGTACGATAAAACGAAGGAAGAATGCGAAACTGTATCTTTCCCCTTTGTTGCGGAGAATGTATATGTGCTTGGCAAAGGCCCAAACGATCGTGAATTATTTGCTGAAACGTCGCCCGATATATTTTCATTTAAATTTCCCGGACACAATGGTAAGTTTCATATGGACCTGAATAAAGTGAAAGTTTATAACACTAATGGCCCGCAAGGGGTTTACCATGTCGATCTTTCGTCATTCAGGCCCGGGACTGACCAGGATAAAAGCAAGATAGTTATAACCACCGGAGACGGTTATGAATATACCTTCGGAGGCTTGGACAGGGTACAGGATACGAAAATAGAGACCGATTACCGCTATTACTATTGGTATCCCGAGTGCGAAACAATGCCTGACCCCAGACGCTCCGAAGATAATACTAAAGAGGAATACTCTTCTTGGATGTTAACCAGAATTAAAGCTCCAAATGGACAAATAGCAACATTCAATTATTCGGATCTTAAGGTAGTTGAATCGGTAAGGCCTGACGGCAACGCAAAAGGAGCTCTCAATTTTTTAGCTTGTACAAAATATGTTACCAGAATCAGACAACTAACCTCTATAGACATAGCGGGAAAATGCCGTATCGTATTCGATTATACCGGAAACCATACGGAATCGGGAGTGAAAGTCGGTGGCGAAGATAGCTATGAGTATATGACAGAAAGCCAAAGCCATTACCCCGATATAGGTATAGGAACTATAAAGGTGGCCGATAAACTCCGGTCTGTCGTAGTCAACAGCATACGTAAAGACCAAACAAGAGAAATAAAGAGGGCATCTCTCTATTATACCTCATTAGGACACAAGGTCAGCCTGTCAGAAGTAAATATTTCTGGAGAAGGATCATTCTCAATGGACTATTATGGGCGTAGCGCCACATTCCCTGAAAACGGGATCGCTTCATACGATTATTGGGGTTATTACAATGGCCGGGGGAAGTATCATCCCCATGATTTGAACATCAACTATTCTGCCGAAGTAACATCTATAGAGCCCAACTTTGGGATACCTGCAAGATATCCGAATTTTGAAGGTATGAAAATAGGAATGTTAGCTCAGATTGTATATCCTACCGGAGGGTGCTCCTATTTTGAATACGAACCTAATGACGCTTCGCTGGTCGTTTACCGTAGTACGAATAAGAATAACGGGTGGCCTTATTTAGATAATTACAGGCTTTACAGGGTTGCCGAACCGGGATTAAATAATTTAGTCGGAGGAGTTAGAATAAAAAAAATAGTAGATTCCGATAAGCCATTTCCGCCATCTTGTTCTCCATTTGATTATTCTGTTTCAAATACAGAGGCTGCTACGATATCATCGACCACAAGAGAATATTTTTATACTACTACGGATGGTAAAAGCTCGGGCATTGTATTGAACTTCCCGATCTATAGCACAAGGTATTACCGGTGCTATGATAATATACTTGACGAAGACTGTCGTATATTTACTCCTGTAAACCAAT